>DASYBP010000260.1:0-13629 GCA_036500715.1 Rhodopila sp. | reverse complement strand
TCTCGGCTTCCTTGATCATGGCCGCGTCCCATGCCTCGACCGCCTGTTCGTCCAAGGGGACGTAGTCGCCCTCGGCGGTGCGCCGCGCGGCGCGACGCGCTTCGGCGTAGAGCATCAGGGACAGGAGACCGAGCGCCTCGGGTTCGTCAGGCAGCAGCGAAACGACAAGCCGGCACAGCCAGATGGCTTCGCGCGCGAGGTCACGGGGCGATAGTTCGGAGCCTCCCGGATCGGTCCAGCCCGCGGAGAACGCTGCATAGATCGCGTCGAGCACCGTCTCCAGCCGCTCTGGAAGCTCATACAGTTCCGGTAAGCGGAAGGGAATGGCGGCCAGCTTGATGCGGGCCTTGGCGCGCACCAGACGTTGGCCCATTGCCGTGGGCGCGGTCAGGAAGGCTGATGCGATCGTCGCGGCATCCAGTCCCAGGACCGTCTGCAGCATCAGCGGCGCGCGTACAGCCGGATCGATAGCCCGGTGTGCGCACACGAACATCAAGGCCAGGCGATTGTCCGGGATCTCGGTCGCCGCCGACGTGGCCGATTCTTCCGCCAGAAGGTGCAAGTGGGTGTGCGCCTCCTGGCTGGTACGCCTGCGCCGGGCGGTATCGATCAGCCTGCGCCGGGCGACGGTCAGAAGCCAGGCTTGGGGCTTCTCCGGCACGCCACGCACCGGCCAGTCGACCAAAGCCGCCGCGAACGCGTCGGACAGCGCGTCCTCCGCGCCCGCCACGTCGCCAGTACGGGCGGCAATGAACGCGAGCAGCTTGCCGTAGCTGGCTCGCGCCACCGCCTCCGCGCTTTCCGCGGTATCGGTCACGTCAGTGACGGGATGGGATCACAGCAGGGCGCGCTCCAACGCTCACATTGCCCAGATCGGCCTGACCTCGACCACGCCGTGAGTCGAGCCGGGACAGCGTTGTGCCCAGGACAGTGCGGCGTCCAGATCGGGCGCTTCAACGATAAAAAAGCCGCCAAGCTGTTCCTTGGTTTCGGCATAGGGTCCGTCCAGTACCTGGCTCTTGCCGTCGGTCGTGCGAACCGTGGTGGCCGCGGAGCTTGGCCTCAGGCGCTCGCCGCTGACCATTACCCCGGCTTGGCTCATCGCCTGGGTATAGGCGCCGTAGGCGGCCAACGTCTCATTCATCGCGGGTTCGGGCGTGGACGCCATCGCCGCCTCGTTGCTGTAGATCAGCAGGATGTATTTCATTGTCGGGCTTCCTCGCTACGGCTGACGCACCATGCGTTGCCGTGTGAGTGACGTTCAAGACCGGTCGATTTCGACAGCCTGCATCGGACGACATACACCAGCCGCGGCTAACCGCGTATGGCTGTTGCATTCGCCCGGGAACCATGCTTCAAGCCCGCGCTTCCCTGCCGGGCGCGACGGCATCGCTTCCGGCTATGCCCACCTCCATCCCGGAGGCGGGACCCCACCCGGTCCGGGGCAGAGACAAGCCACAGGGGGTTCATACATGCCGCTTTACGAAACCGTGCTCATTGCGCGCAATGACGTCACGCAGCAGCAGGTCGAGCAGATCGCCGACGACATTGGCACCGACTTGGAAGCCGATGGCGGCGGGGTCAAGAAGCGCGAATACTGGGGCCTGCGCGGCCTCGCTTACCGGATCAAGAAGAACCGCAAGGGCCACTATATGCTCCTCGGCCTTGACGCCAAGCCGGCCTTCGTCACGGAAATGGAGCGCAAGCTTGGGTTGAACGAAGACGTGTTGCGCTTCATGACCGTCCGCATCGGCGAAATCGATGAGGTCCCGTCGGCCATCCTGTCCCGCAAATCCGACGACCGTGAGCGCGGGTTCCGCGGTCCGAAGCCGGCGGGACGTTTCGAAAGCGGCCGTCGCCGCGGGTTCGACGATCGCGAGGAATTCCGCGCCCGGGATTCGTTCGGCGGCGACGATTTCCGCGGCGGCCCGGAGGAATAGGCACCAATGTCCGATACAGACGTCAATCCCGCCACGCGGCGCACCGCCGTCGGCGCCCGCCGGCCGTTCTATCGCCGTCGCAAATCCTGCCCGTTCTCCGGCCCCAATGCGCCAAAGATCGACTACAAGGACGTGCGTCTGCTGTCCCGCTTCCTGTCGGAGCGCGGCAAGATTGTCCCCAGCCGGATCACCGCGGTGTCCGCCAAGAAGCAGCGTGAACTGGCGGTTGCCATCAAGCGCGCCCGTTTCCTGGCACTGCTGCCCTACATCGTCGCCTGAGGAGCAGGTTTCATGGCCGCCGTAGAACTGATTCTGCTCCAGCGCGTCGACAAACTGGGACAGATGGGAGATGTGGTGAAGGTGAAGCCGGGGTACGCCCGCAACTTCCTGTTGCCGCAGAAGAAGGCGCTTCGCGCCAGCAAGGAGAACCGGGCGAAGTTCGCGGAGCAGCGCGCCCAGCTCGAGGCGCAGAATATCAAGCGGCGCGAGGAAGCGGAGCGGATTGCCGAGCGGGTAGGCGGACTGACCGTCGTGATCATCCGTCAGGCGGGTGAGTCGGGTAGCCTGTACGGCTCGGTATCCGCGCGCGATATCGCTGAAGCAGCCACCGGGGCGGGCCTGACCATCAACCGGTCGCAGGTGGTGCTGGAACATCCGATCAAAAGTCTCGGCCTGTCGCAGATTCGTGTGTCGCTGCATCCGGAAGTCTTTATCCCGGTCACGGTCAACGTTGCGCGCAGTCCGGAAGAGGCCGAACGGCAGGCGCGCGGCGAGCGGGCGACCGGCGAGGTAGAGGAGGAAGAGCAGGCGCCGACCGCTGAAAATATCTTTGAAGGCGACACACCGCAGCCGGTTTGAACCATGCAGAGAGGACACCGGCAACGATCTCCTCTCCGGATTTGCGGGCGCGTCGTCCCGATCTCATGTGCGTGAGCTCTTAGTCAAACAGATTTTACCACTGTTTCTTCTCGTATTCGTGAGTGAATACGAGAAGCGATGGCACGGTGTATTGAACACAACTGCTGCGTGACACTTTGACGAAGCCGGCGCGGCTGATCCATGCTTGGCGCAAATTCCGTGTCAAGCCATTGGATTGGATAGCATGCGCCTCGTTCTGGATGCCATTCTCCGGCGATTGATCACTACTGGCCGTCTGACCGTCGTTTGGCCGGATGGCTCTCGGTCAGTATATGCCGGCGCGGATGGACCGAGCGCTCAGGTCAGGCTGCGCGACCGGCGGACCATCCGGCAACTGGTGCTGAACCCGTCGCTGGGCGTGGGTGAGGCCTACATGTCCGGCAGCCTGACGACGGAAGACAGTAGCATATACGATCTTCTGGATACGATACTGCTCAATTTGCAAGTCAAGCCAGGCGGGCATCCAATTTCGCACCTGCGTGGGCAACTGGCCAATATCAGCCGCCGGTTCATGCAGCACAACCCGGCCTGGCGGGCCCGCCGCAACGTGGCGCATCATTACGATCTAAATGGCCGCCTCTATAGCCTGTTCCTCGATCGAGACCGGCAATATTCCTGCGCATACTTCCGGCGTGGCGATGAGACGCTGGAAGAGGCCCAAGCGGCGAAAAAGCGGCATATCGCGGCAAAACTATGCCTCGACCGCCCGGGGCTGCGCGTGCTCGACATCGGCTGCGGCTGGGGCGGTATGGCGCTGACGCTGGCGCGCGACTTTGGCGCCCAGGTGACCGGCATTACGTTGTCGCAAGAACAATTGACCGAGGCGCGGGCGCGGGCATCCGCCGAGGGACTGGAACACCTCGTGCAATTTGAGTTGCGGGACTACCGATCTGTTTCAGAAACATTCGACCGGATCGTCTCGGTAGGCATGTTCGAGCATGTCGGAATCGGACACTATCAGACGTTCTTCGAAACGGTTGCGCGCTGCCTAAAACACGATGGTGTGGCGCTGATCCACGCGATCGGTCGCAGCGACGGCCCGGGCAGTACAAACGCCTGGCTCCGCAAATATATCTTCCCGGGCGGTTACTCACCGGCTTTGTCGGAAGTGCTGCCACCGGTCGAACGTTCCGGCCTGATGGCGACCGATATCGAGATCCTGCGGCTGCACTATGCCGAGACGTTGCGCCAATGGCGCCGTCGGTTCGCGGCCAACCGCGATGCGATCACGGCACTGTATGACGCCGCGTTCTGCCGAATGTTCGAGTTCTATCTGGCGGCCTCGGAGGGTACTTTCCGGCGCTGCGGCCATATGGTCTGGCAACTGCAGCTTACCAACGGGCATGGGCCGGTGCCGACAACCCGAGATTATATCGGCGCGATCGAGGCGGGAACCGCGGTGGAGTTTCCCGTCGAAGCAAGTAATCCGCTCCGGCGCTAGTGTCCCGATTCGAAAGTCCGCCATAATAACGTGGAGCGGCCGCTTTACGGACTTTCGAATCGATTACGACACTAGCACGGCACTATTTGCTCGTGTGGTGGTTCCGAAGACCCACAGTATCGCGGACTTCGGAACCACCACGCTAGCCCGGTTTCGATCGCTACCCGATTTTGCCGACCAACCGGTCCACCACGTCGGTCAGAACGACCCCGTCAGCGCGCGCCGAGAAACTCAGAGCCATGCGGTGGCGCAGCACAGGGCGGGCCAGCGCGACCACGTCGTCCACGCTGGGTGCCAGCCGCCCATCCAGCAGCGCGCGGGAGCGGGTTGCCAGCATCAGCGCCTGCGCGGCACGCGGCCCCGGACCCCACGCGACATGGCGACGGACGATGTCATCGCCCGCAGTCTCCGGCCGGCACCCGCGCACCAGGCCCAGGATCGCGTCAACGACTCTTTCGCCGACCGGCAGCCGCCGAACCAGCGCCTGAGCGGCAAGCAGATCCTCTGCCGTGAGGGCCTGGGCGGGACGGGCCTCCTGCACGCCGGTGGTCGCCACCAGCATGGTGCGCTCGGCGTCCAGTTCGGGATAGGTGACGGTGACTTCCAGCAGGAAGCGGTCGAGCTGCGCCTCGGGCAAAGGATAGGTGCCCTCCTGCTCGATCGGGTTCTGCGTCGCCAGCACGTGAAACGGGCGTGGCACGGCATGCTCCACGCCGCCGATGGCGACTCGCTGCTCCTGCATCGCTTGTAACAGGGCCGACTGGGTACGCGGGCTGGCGCGATTGATTTCGTCGGCCATCAGCAGTTGACAGAACACCGGACCCGGGACGAAGCGGAAGGTCCGGCGGCCCTCGGTCTCGTCCAGCACCTCGCTGCCGACGATGTCGGCCGGCATCAGATCGGGGGTGAACTGGATGCGCTTGGTGGCCATCCCCAGGACGACTCCCAGCGTCTCCACCAGGCGGCTCTTGCCCAGTCCGGGCACGCCAACGAGCAGAACGTGACCACCCGACAACAAAGTGACCAAGGTTTGATCGATCACCTCATCCTGGCCGAAGATCACCCGGCCGATTGCCGCTCGGACCTGGACGATCCGCGCGCTGAGCGCCTCGGTTGCGGCCAGGATCGCTTTCGGATCGTCGTGGCCGGGACCTGTCCAGTTCGAGGTAGCCTGTGGCGTGCCAGCCATACCGCCCGACATACCGATTATGCCCTCCGCGTTTGCGTCCGGGAAAGCATATAGCCTCTTTCGCGAGCGGGGGGAGGCTCCCTATATCGCGGACTGGTAGGAAGTTCGTCTTCCCATGGAGGCAGACAGGTGAACGACACGGGCGCGCCCCTCGATCTGGCCACCACGAAAACCCCCGAATCCCGCCCCGATCAGGTTGTTGCCGGATGTACAGACCGCATTCAGCGCACCAAGCCGCGGCGCGTCCCGACCGAGTGCGGCGATCTGCCGTTCTTGATCAGGCGTGACGGCACATGGCTGTACCAGGGCAGCCCGATCCACCGGAAGGAGCTGGTTTGCCTTTTTTCCAGCGTCCTGCGCCGGGAGGAAGACGGAAGCTGGTGGCTGCAAACGCCGGCGGAGCGCGGGCGGATCGAGGTCGAGGATGCACCCTTCGTCGCGGTGGAACTGGACTGGACAGGTGACGGGCGCCAGCAGGTGTTGTCTTTTCGAACCAATATTGACGAGGTGGTAACGGCGGGGCCCAATCATCCGATTCGCATCTCGCAAGACCTGTTTACCTGCGAACCAACCCCTTACATCCGGATTCGTCCCGGCGCCGCTGCCCATCTTAGCATCGAGGCCCGGATCAGCCGGGCGATATATTACGAGCTGGTCGCCCTGGCGGTTCCTGAATGGGTCGGCAACAAGCGCGTGCTGGGGGTTTGGAGTTGCGGCCAGTTCTTTTCCCTGGGCGAATTGCCGCCCGGCGAGGCGTGACGCCTGCCGCGTTGCGGGTCCGGCTAGCCGAGATTGCCGCCGAACCAATGGACGATGCCGCGAACGGCGACGATATGATGGCGACACTGGCCAAGGACGTGGTGGCCGCCGCCGTGTTGGTGCCGGTGGTGATGGGCGAGACGCCGGGCATTCTGCTGACCAAACGGACCTCCCATCTCAGCGCGCACGCCGGGCAGGTCAGCTTTCCGGGCGGCCGGATCGATCCGGACGACGGCGGCCCCGAGGCCGCCGCGCTGCGTGAGGCGTGGGAGGAAATCGGGTTGGACCCCGATGCGGTGGAGGTGTTGGGCCGCATGGCCGGCCATGTAACGGGCACCGGCTACCGCATCACACCCGTTTTGGGTTTGTTGCCGCCCGATCTGACCTACCGGTTGTCGGCGCACGAGGTGGAGGCGGTTTTTGAACTGCCGATGACCGTGGTCCTCGACCCGGACGCGCCGAAGCGGCAACGCCAGCATGTTCGGGGCGTTTGGCGGGAGTACTGGGTCTGGCCGCACCCCGACCACTACATCTGGGGTGCCACAGCGGCCATTCTGGTGCGGCTGGCCCAACGGTTGCGCGAAAGGGCCTCGTGAATGCGTATCGCCTTGACGGTCGGCTTGCTGGCGACGGTTTCCGGGATGGCTGTCGCGCAGACGCGGATCGACTCCATCAACACCAATTTCCGCTGGCTGGGGCCGGACGACAAGATCATCGTCGAGCGATACGACGATCCGCGTGTGCAGAATGTGTCCTGCTACCTGTCGCGAGCCGAAACCGGCGGGATCAAGGGCGGCCTCGGGTTCGCCGAGGATCCCAGCCGATTCTCGATTGCCTGCCGTGCGGTGGGGCCGGTGACGCTGCCTCAATCGATGCCTCGCAACGAGGTCATCGCCTTCTCTCAGGCGTCGCTGTTCTTCAAGACGTTTCAGATCCACCGGGCGCTGGACCCGGAGAAGCACGTGCTGGTCTACACCGTGATCAGTACGAAACTGATCAACGGATCGCCGTTCAACAGTATCAGCGTGGTGCCGACCGAGGTTCGCTAGTGTCCCGATTCGAAAGTCCGTCGTCGTATGGATCAGCCGCTTCCGGCGATGAGCCACAGTACGGCGGACTTCCGAACCACCACACTAGCGGCGGATAGTCGTGCAACGAGCCCGGACGCGGTTCGACCATACCGACGGTGCATTAAACGAAGGTTTTCCGCAGCCTGTTTGCGATCAGCCCGTCAACCGCCAGCGGCCCTGAACCACCAACAACCAGGGCAGCAAGGCAGGCCAAATACAGAAGGTCTGTCTCATACCCGGGCGGTCCAAAGATCGGGCCCGTGACGGTCACCGCCATGAGCTTGATCGAGGTAAAGCCGAAACGAAGATGAACTGTGAAGATGGCCACCAACAAAACCGCGGCCATGGGCACACTGGCCAGTGGCACGAGTAATCCCAGCAAGACCGCAAGCCCGCCCAATAATTCAACGAGGATCGTGAGCCATGCCATCAGGAAAGGTGCTGGAACACCAAGCGCGTGCACGATGGCAACCCACGAATCAGGGCCCTTCATTAGCTTGGCAACACCGTGGGCGATGAAGCCATACCCAACGATCAAACGAAGCGGAAGAGGCGCCCACCACGCAAGCGGAATGGGGCTTAACGCCCAAAGAGAAAGGTCACGCATCGTGGCGCTATGGCCGTCGCCCGGCCGGGTCATGCTGTTCATGCTTGCAACTCTCTCGAATAAAAGGGTCGAAAGCCGGCGCAACAGCTTCGCAAAGCTGCCCTCAGGCAAACGGCGGCTTCCACAGGGGATGGACATAGTGACGTCACTATGTCATGATGACTCATGAATGTCCAGTCTGACCCAACGCCGCTTTACGCCCGCTTGGAAGCGCAAATTGCCGTCGGAATCGCCAATGGTCAGTTTCCGGTAGGCAGCCGCCTGCCGGCCGAGGATGATCTCGTCGAGCGGTTCCACGTCAGCCGCACGACGGTCCGCAAGGCTATTCAGAACCTCACCGTTCGCGGACTCGTGGAAATCCGGCGCGGAACCGGCACTTTCGTGACGACGCCGAGGATCACGCAGGAGTTGACTGAGCTGACCGGCTTCGTTGAAGACATGCAGGCCCTTGGCCACAACCCCACCGCCCGCCTGATCGACCGGACGGTTGTCGCGGCCGGCGAAGGCGTGGCCCGCCAGCTCGCATTGCCAATGGGCACGCGCGTCATGAGGATTCGGCGCGTCCGCCTCGCCAATGGCGTCGCCATGTCGCTCGATGAAACCTATTTGCCGCTCGAAATTGGCGAGAAGATCGCCACGCACGATCTTGAAGCCGAGCCGATCTTCGCGCTTCTTGAGCAGCGATACGGCATACCGCTGGTCGATGCGGAGTATCGGCTGGAGGCTGCTTCCGCCGACCGCGATGTCGCCGCCGCATTGGGCGTGGCAACCGGCAGCCCGGTCTTCCTGATCGAGCGCACGTCATACGCCGCGGGCGACGCCCCGGTCGACTACGAGAAGCTGCACTACCGGGGCGACCTCATCCGCTTCACGACACGCCTGGCCCGGCGCAGACCGGCCGACATCTGAGTAAAAGCTGATCATGAATGCAGTAGAATTCGGCCTATGGCTCTTTGCCATGTCGGTTGGGGCCAGCGCCCTGGGCGGCGCCCTAGGCATGGCGAGCGGCATCTTCATCGTGCCGATCCTGACGATATTCGGCGGCGTGGATGTCCACACCGCCGTTGCTGCAAGCCTCGTGTCGGTGATCGCCTGCTCCTGCGGCAGCGCCGCACCATTCTTCAAAGGCCGCCTAACCAACATACGTCTCGCTATCGTGCTGGAGACAGCCACGACGGCCGGCGCGCTGTGCGGCGTAGTCCTGGCGGGAGTGCTATCCGTGCCGGTGCTGTTCTTTATTTTCGCCGTCGTCTTGCTTCTGTCGGCGCAGCAGATGATGGCCCGACGTCATGAGCCGGCGGCTGTGACGTATGACCCCAGCGTGAAGGATTGGGCGACGGTCCTCCGCCTACATTCGAGCTATCCCGATCGGGTACTGGGGCGGGATGTTCCCTATCGCGTGCGACATGTGCCCTTGGGCCTGGCGCTTATGTGTGGCGCCGGCCTGATCTCCGCCTTGCTGGGAATCGGCAGCGGCGTGTTCAAGATTCCTGCGATGGATACGGCCTTGCGCCTGCCCCTCAAGGTATCGTCTGCCACGTCCAACTTCATGATCGGCGTGACGGCCGCCGCAGGTGCCGGTGCCTATTTCGCCCGCGGCGACATCGATCCGGCCGTTGCCGGGCCGGTAGCACTCGGTTCGGTGATCGGGGCGCTACTTGGCGCGCGCCTTCTCTTGGCGGTGCCCAGCGAAACCCTCCGGCTCTTCTTCGTCGTGGTGCTGGTTGCCCTGGCGGGACAGATGCTGCTGTCCGCCTTCGGGATTCATCTGATGGGCCATGCAGCATGACCGCCGATCTCGCCCGGCATCCCGGCCTGGAGCGACTTCTGGCACGGGTTCTGAGTGGCGGCACTTGGCTCGCGACCTGCGTCATTGCCCTGGGCCTGGCGGAGCCGCTGTTCGATTGGCGGGGCGCCTCGCCGGCTATGCCTGCGACTGGCTCACGCATTGTCACCGCCGGCATCGCGCTCTTCGTGTTCTTGCCGGTCCTGCGGGTCCTGCTGATGCTGATCGTGTTCGTCCGTGAGGGCGACTACCGCTTCGGGTCCATCGCCGCGTTCGTATTGGTGATCATCATCCTCGGCGTCGCGCTCGGCATGCACATGGCCACCGGCTTGCCCGCCTAGCAACCGCCGCTCTGTCCTCCTGAATCGGACTTTCGATTCCGTTGCTACCGGCCCGGGTCAGCAGGTTGATCGGCCATTGCCTATCGTGACCGAGCCGGCGGAACATCCAGGCCGACACCGCGCAGGTGGCTGAACAACGCTTGCAGTTTTGCCCGATCGTTCTCCGGCAGCGGCGGCTTCAGAATCGATTTGACGTTGGTCCGCAAATGGCCAGCGTCGCCGGTGCCGAACAGCACGACATCGACGCCGGGTTCGTGGCGCGCGTAGCGATAGGCCGCGTCGGTTACGCTACTGGCACCTTCAGGATTGACCAGAAAGCCCAGCGGATTTTCCGACAGCGCCAGCGCTTCCGGAATCTGACCGGCTGCTGCCAAGTCTCGCATTGTTGCCGCCAACTGAGCCGGTCGCGCGAAGATCCCCCGTACCACGAACATCATCAGCGTGCCGATCCGGTTGGCCATCGTGTGCGGCAGGACCTGGGTGCGCGCCCCCTGAGCCATCAGATGGAACGCCATCATCGCCGTATCCCAGCACGCGTCGCGTGTCGCTCGGCTGAGCATGGTCTGTTCGGGATCATTTGGCGCGGTCTCGGTGATGCCGAGGAAGCGGAATTTGCCTTTGTCCCGCTGCTTCAGCAGGGCGGGCGCGATCACGTCGCCCACGTGGTCGTAGGCGGCAGGCGGAACGCCGTGGAGTTGAAAGACGTCGACGAAATCGAGCCGTAGGCGTCTCAGCGACGCGTCAAGGCTGGCGATCACCTTGTCGGCGCTGAACGCGGCCTCGCCCGCTGTCCTCGAGGCTTTGGTACAGACCACAACCCTGTCGCGCGGCACGCCGCGCAACGCGGTGCCGACCACCTCCTCGGTACCATAGGCAGCGGCGGTGTCGATCAGGGTTACGCCGAGGTCGAGCGCCTGGCGGACTATGCCGACGGCGTGTTCAGCGGAGTGGCCGGTGCCGAGGCCGAGCCGGCTGAATCCGCCGCAACCTAGGCCGGCGACGCTGACCTTGAGGTCGGTGCGGCCGAGAGTGGTATAGTGCATGGCTTCAACCATCACATATTGTTCGATCGACGATAGCAGGCCAGGGCGAACGGCGCGACGTGGACATCCAGGGGCACCGAGGTGCGAGGGGGCTGTTTCCGGAAAACACGCTGGAAGGCTTCCTCGCGGCCGAGCGGCTTGGTTTGACGGCATTCGAGCTCGATGTCGGCCTGACCGCGGACCGAATTCCGGTGGTGACCCACGACCTCGCCCTGAACCCGGACATTGCTCGTGATGCGTCAGGCGCCTGGCTGAGCGAAACTGGACCGCTGATCTGCTCGCTCACGTGTAGCGAGTTATCTCGTTACGATGTTGGTCGTCTGCGTCCAGGATCGCGCACGGCGGCGCTGTTTCCGGATCAGCGACCGCTTGACGGCGCTCGCATCCCGACACTGGCGGCTGTCCTCGCGGCCCTGCCGACCAGTCGCTTCACCGTCGAGATAAAAACCCACCCTTCCCATCCGGATTGGACCGCGTCCCCCGCCGAACTGGCCGATGCGGCGCTACGGATCATGGACGCCGCCGGTGATATCGAACGGTTTGTCATGACTGCCTTCGACTGGCGCGTGCTACGCCACGTCCGCCGCTCGCGGCCGGACGTCAGGCTGGCGTGGCTCACCCGTCCGCAAACCGTTATCGATGCCCTCCTTTGGTGGGACGGCGTTGAAATCGCTTCGTCCGTGCCTGCCGCGGTGGCGGCGGAGGGTGGTCCGATCTGGGCGCCCGAACACACCACGCTTCACGCAGCCGACATCGCGGAGGCTCACGCGCTCGGTTTGCTGGTACTACCGTGGACGGTCAATCAGCCCTCGGACATGAAGCGGCTGATGGACTGGGGAGCCGATGGCCTGACCTCCGATCGGCCAGACCTCGTGCTGACCGCCTGACCCGAGGGTCGTCAAGACGCCGGCGATCATACTGGCCAGTGTCCGATCGCGGCGAAGCGTGAGTCGCGACGCGATCTCACGACTTCAAACAAAGCGCGACGTATCGCGCTTCTGTGATGCGCGATACCAGACCGTATCGTTTGAACAACCGGCGCGCCGCCGACCGCTCCCGCCCCCAGTTGATCGCCCACGGACGCGCAATCCCGCCGCGCCCCGCCAGGCGCGTCAGCATCAGGTTTTCCAGCACCGTGACCGGCGGAATCAGGCCAAGATGCTGGTGAACGAACGCCACCCCGAACGGCCGCACTCCATCCGGCGGAGATCGAGTCATTCCGAACACCGATGTTTGCGGACACGTCGTTGCCGGGCCTGCATCGCGGCAGATGCCGAGGCAATTTCGCCACTCGATCGTGTCGTGCCCGGTTTGTCTGTTTGGGCCGGTCGCGCGTCTGTGGCCGGCTCTCGACTGCAATGAGCGGTCAGGCCATCGCCCGTCGACAAATCAGATCCAAGTCTTGAAGCCGCCCCACGGCACACGCAATATGTCCGCTGCTTTCTTGGTTTCGAGGCGGACAGTGAGCTGACCGCCCTTCGACCAACTTTGAGAAGAACCAGCGCATGAACATGAAGTCTATGGCGCGCCGAGCGTTTATCATGGCGGGGTCCGCCGCTCTGGCAGGGTGGACAATGCCGGCGCGCGCCGACGCGGGATCACCGGCGGTCGCCCCCATACGGCAATTGAACGACACGTTGCTCCAGATCATGAAGTCCGGTGCCGGAACGCCGTTCGCACAGCGTTTCAATATGCTGGCGCCGGTAGTCGATCGGGTGTTTGATCTGGATGCGATTCTACGCGCGTCGATCGGACTGGAATGGTCGTCGCTGCCGCCGAACCAACAGGCCATGCTGCTGCCGGTGTTCCGCCGCTACACCATCGTGTCCTACGTCAACAACTTCAACCACTACGACGGTCAGCGCTTCACCGTGGAGCCGCAAACGCGACCGGCGGGCAACGGGCAGCAGATCGTCCTTACGCGAATCATACCCCAGTCCGGTGACAGCCACGAACTCGACTACGTCATGCACGACACCGGCAGCGGCTGGCGCGTTGTGGATGTGCTGGCGGACGGAACGATCAGCCATGTGGCGGTGCAGCGGTCGGACTTCCGCCATCTTCTCGCCCGCGGCGGCGCGCTGGCGCTGGCGAAAAGCCTTGACAGCAAGTCACTCGACCTGTCGGACGGTATGAGCTGACCGGCTGACCCGTCGCGCCATTATGGTGGGCGCACAAGGACTCGAACCATGGGCCCGCTGATTTGAACGATCCGCCGCGGGTCCGCAAAACTTACATTATGTGCCAGACATTCCTGGGGTCCGCTGACTTAATGGCGTCACAAGCCGCCTGGCGGATCCGGTTCATACCTTTCTGCTCGTCCGCACGGGGTCGGCAAGTAAAGGATCTGAACCATGCTTAAGCTGACCGCTCGTTTCTTAGCCTCTTTCAAAATCGCCCCCAAGCAAGAAGGATCGACTCGTCCTCGATACCGAATGCCGGGGCCTAGGCCGAACCTTCACCCGATTCTGAGCTAACCCACTGAAAAAGCTCATATAGATGGTCATGCTGTCATGTAATGTTGCGGATTTCTCT
>DASYBP010000259.1:0-1531 GCA_036500715.1 Rhodopila sp. | reverse complement strand
ATCGGCACTCTGATTCTCGCGCGAGCCGTCGACGACACCGCCCTCTCCGACGAGATTCTCGCCGCCACATCACTGAACCTGTCGGAAGTGTTCTACGGTAGCCGCACCGATGAAATTAGGACGCCCTGATCCTGAAATTAGGCCGTTATGGGGGCATCAACGGGGATTTTGTTCCCGTCGATGGAGGGAGAAAAGGTAAGGCCGAGAGCCTGTAGCAGACGGTCGAGGGCGTTGGTGATGCGTTGATAGAGGCGATCGAGCGACGACCGTTTGTGTTGCAAGAGAGCAGCGTCGCCGGCAACCGGTTGCAGAAGGCCGGCGGTCAGCGGGGCATAGACGCGGTCGAACAGCTTCAGAAAGATCAGGCAGACCGAGTAACCCGGGGCCGGCAAGCGATAGCGGCGGGAGCGTGGCAGCTTCTCGACCAAGCCTTTGGCGCGCAATTTGGAGAGATCATAGCGCAGGGCGGCCAAGCTGTATTGCTCGCCGCGGCCGCCCAGCGCGGCGACGACGTGTGGATGGATTTCGCCGGTGCTGAAAGTGTTGGCGGCGGGGATTGGGCGAAGCGGACCAGGGCGTGCATCAGGGCCAATTGTCTGGGATTTTCCAGCTTGAGACCGGGGATGCGTTTGCCGGAAGGGGTCACGGTCGGGCGTGCAAGCCGTTGCAGGTGTCCACGATCAATAAACGTCTCGAGGATATCCTGCTGGATGTCCAGGTAGCTGTCGTTGATCGCCGAGAGCTTGTCGCGCAATGCCGGCAGGTGCTCGACGGCCTTGTTCACCCCGTAATCGGTCACGTTGTTGGTGGCCGCCTCGGTCCGCAAGATCAGGTGGTCGCGCACGTACTGCTTGATGAAGCCGTTGCGGTAATGGCTGCGGATGACCGGGTTGGGCAGGTGCATGTCTTCGATCTCGGTTTGCAGCTTGCCGCGGTACTGCTTGGTGATTTTGCGGCCGAAGATGACCGTGATCTTGTTGGGCTGGCCGATTGTGCGGTTGGCGTCGAGCAGTCGCTCGCCCAGCTTGTCGAGCGCGGCGCGCCGATGAAAGATCAAATTGTCGCAGAATTCGACCTGCGAGAAGAATAGGCGATGCTGGCAGCCCGCTTGTCTGCGCTCTCGTTCGCTGAAGAACGGGGTGAAGCGGGCGAGCCATTTCTGGCCGCAGCTTGACAGATCCTCGGCAGTCAGGGTGTCGGCCAGCTCCTGGAGACGTTGAGGTGCGCTGCAGCGCAGAAAAGCATTCGAACACTGCTGGAAATCGAGGTTCTCCTCATCCATGCGGTTGGCCAGCCAGTGATGTTGATTGAGACAGACCCGCGCCGAGAACGGCAGATACGGGCACATGCGGACGAACATCCGACCCCAGCGCCGGTCGTTGATATAGAAGTTGTATTGCACGACCCAGCGGTCGGCGATCTGAAGGTGCCAGCGGTTCGTCTTCCTGCCGCCGATTGCCGTCATGATGCGCGCCGGCTCACGGGCTTTGAGGATGACGACGATCTCATCCGGCTGGGCGCCGCGGAAGTA
>DASYBP010000258.1:0-2439 GCA_036500715.1 Rhodopila sp. | reverse complement strand
GTGTCGTCGGGATGCGCGCGTGGATTTCGCGGATCCGGTCGATCGCCAGAATATCGCCGGTCGGCTTGCGTGAGAACTTGTAGGCGCCGTGGCTGGTGCCGATGGCGATCGCCAGCGCATCGACCCCCGTTTCGCGCACGAAGTCCGCGGCCTGTTCGGGGTCGGTCAGCAACTGGCCGTGCGACAGGTGGCCCTCGGCGCCAGACCCGTCTTCCTCACCCGCCTCGCCGGTCTCCAACGACCCGAGGCACCCCAGTTCACCCTCCACCGAAACGCCGACCGCGTGCGCCATTTCCACAACGCGGCATGTCGTTGCGACGTTGTAGTCATAATCCGCGGGCGTCTTCATGTCTTCGCGCAGCGAGCCGTCCATCATCACGCTGGTGAAGCCGGAGCGGATGCTGCGCTGGCAAACCGCCGGGCTCGCGCCGTGGTCCTGGTGCATGACGACCGGGATGTGCGGCCAGCTTTCGACGGCCGCTTCGACCATGTGGCGCAGGAACGCCTCGCCGGCATATTTTCGTGCCCCGGCTGAGCCTTGCAGGATTACCGGGCTGTCGGTCGCGTCGGCCGCCTCCATGACCGCGCGAAGCTGCTCCATGTTGTTCACGTTGAACGCGGGGATGCCGTACCCGTGCTCCGCCGCGTGATCCAGAAGTTGCCGCATCGATACGAGTGCCATCGTTGAACTCCCGTTTGCTGGTTTCCTCAGTGGGCAACATCGATTACCCCGAGCGCCGCCTGCGCGACCGCTTCGGTGGTGAAGCCGAAATGCTTGAACAGCGCGTTGCCCGGCGCGGATTCGCCGAACCGGTCGATCCCCACCACGGCGCCGTCGAGGCCGGTATAGCGCCACCAGCCTGCGGTTGCGCCCGCCTCGACCGCCACCCTTCGAACGCCGGGTAACAACACGCTATCCCGATAGGCCTGCCCCTGCCGGTCGAAAACCGTGGTGGACGGCATGGAGACCACGCGTGCCGCGATCCCCTTTTCCGCCAGTAACGTCCGGGCGGCCATGGCCAAGGCCACTTCGGAGCCTGTCGCAATCAGGATCACCTGCGGTGGGTCGCCGTCAGCCAGGATGTATCCGCCGCGCGCCGCGCCCGCGATCCGAGCCTCGCCGCCGGGGGGAACCGGCAGGTTCTGTCGCGTGAGCAGCAGGCAGGTCGGGCCATCCGCCCGCTCCACGCCCGCACGCCAGGCGACCGCCGTTTCCAGCACGTCGCAGGGCCGCCACACATCCAGGCCGGGGATCAGGCGCAGCGAGGCGGCATGTTCGATCGGCTGATGGGTTGGGCCGTCTTCGCCCAGGCCGATACTGTCGTGGGTGAGCACGAACACCTCCCGCAAACGCATCAGGGCAGCAAGCCTGATCGCGTTGCGCGCATAGTCGGAGAACACCAGGAATGTGCCGCCGAACGGCAGGTAACCGCCATGCAACGCGATGCCGTTCATCACCGCCGCCATGGCGAACTCGCGCACGCCGTAATGGATGTAATTGCCGGCCGCGCCATGGGCCACGGTTCGGCACGCCTTCCAGTTCGTCAGATTCGACCCCGTCAGATCGGCCGAACCACCCAGGAACTCGGGCAGCAGCGGGGCCAGCGCCTCGATTGCCATCTGCGATGCCTTGCGGGTGGCGGCCGCGGCGGCGTCGGACGCCACCCGCGCGATCCAGGATGCCACCAGTTCGGCGAAGCCCTCCGGCAGCCGTCCCGCGACACGCCGTTCGAATTCCGCCGCCAGTTCGGGATAGGCGGCTCTATAGGACGCGAACCTCGCCTCCCATGCTGTTTGCTGCCCAGCGCCCCTGGCGCGGCCGTCCCACGCCTGCCGCACCGGATCCGGTATCTCGAACGCAGCACCGGTCCAACCGAGCGCCTGCCGCGTCGCTTCAGCCTCGGCTGCGCCGAGCGGCGCGCCGTGCACGTCGTGAGTGCCGGCCATCGAAGGCGAGCCCCAGCCGATCACGGTCTTGCAGCATATCAGCGTCGGCTTGCCGCTGCCGACTGTGGCCTTCGCCAAGGCCGCCTCGATTGACGCAAGGTCGTGTCCGTCAACGTCGCGGATCACGCGCCAGCCATAGGATGCGAACCGGGCAGGGGTGTCGTCGCGGAACCAGCCTTCCACATGGCCGTCGATCGAGATCCCGTTGTCGTCGTAGATGACGACCAGCTTGTCCAGATCCAGTGTCCCGGCCAGCGAGCAGGCCTCGTGCGAGACCCCCTCCATCAGGCAGCCGTCCCCGACGAAAACAAAGGTACGGTGGTCGACGATGTTGTGGCCGTCGCGGTTGAATTCCTGCGCCAGCAGTTTCTCTGTCAGTGCCATGCCCACGGCGTTGGCGAGGCCTTGCCCGAGCGGGCCGGTGGTGGTCTCGACACCTGGCGTCAGACCGGTTTCCGGATGGCCCGGCGTTCGGCTGCCCAGTTGACGGAA
>DASYBP010000257.1:0-3390 GCA_036500715.1 Rhodopila sp. | reverse complement strand
CCACCGGCAGCGGTGCGCTTTCGCGAACCACCCGGCCCAGCGCGCGAGCCGCCGCGATCCGCGCGAGTGTCGCCGGGTTCTGGATCGCCCCCAAAACGCCGGCGGCGCGCGCCGGATCGGCGAGCAGATCGTCAATCGCGGCTGCCAGCGCGCGCGCCACCTCGTCGAAGCTCTTGTGGCCCTCATCGGTATCGATCCCGTCGCGCGGGACGAAGATTGCCTGCGGGGTCGTGCACATCTGCCCGCTGTAGAGGCAAAGCGAAAACGCAATATTGCTGCACATCGCGGCGAAGCTGTCGGTCCCGTCGATGACGACCGTGTTGACGCCAGCCTCCTCGGTGAACACCAGCTTGTCGCGGAGATTTTCGCGCAGCCACCCACCAAACGCGGAGGAACCGGTGAAATCAACCATGGCAATCGCCGGATCGGCCGCAAGTTCCTTGGTCAGCGGTTGCTCGATCGTGTCGACCGCCAACTGCACCACATTGGGGTCGATGTCCTGCTCTGTCAGCACCTCGCGGATGATGCGGACCGTGAGTGCCAGGGGCAGGATGGCGGCAGGGTGCGGTTTAACGATCACGGTATTGCCGG
Organism: Rhodopila sp.; assembly: GCA_036500715.1. Lineage (GTDB taxonomy): Bacteria > Pseudomonadota > Alphaproteobacteria > Acetobacterales > Acetobacteraceae > Rhodopila. Next base: position 2,799 of record DASYBP010000257.1, on the reverse strand, counting down.
TGACGAGGTTGGCAAAAATCGCCGGATAGGAATTCCAGGTCGGGAACGTGGCGCACCCCACCACAAGGCCGATGCCGCGCGGCACGATGTGGAATTCTTTGTCCAGTCGGATGCTGGAGCGCCCGGCCGGCTTCTCCCATCTTGCGGTCCGCGGAACCACCGTCATTTCGGCGAAGGCGTAGGCAACCGCCTCCAGTCCGCGATCCTGCGCATGCGGGCCGCCGGCCTGGAATGCCATGGGGAACGCCTGTCCGGTCGCGTGTTCCACCGCATGGGCGATGACGAACGACGCGCGATTGAGTCGGACCAGACTTTCCAGTGCGATCCCTGTCCGGGTCTCCGGGGAAGCCGCGGCCCAGCCCTGAGCGGCCGTCTTCGCGCTGCGGATCAGAGCGGCGGTGGGCGGGGCGGCATAGGCGATCCCAAGCTTCAGGCCGAATGGTGATATTTCGTCGCCCACGCGCCGGCCCTGACTGGGGCCGAGATCGAACGGCTTGCTCAGGAGGGCGGTGAACGCCGCTTGGCCGTCGTTTGCCGCGCCTTCACCATAGGTTCGTGGGACCTCGGAAAACGCGGACCAATACCCGCGCGAACACCTGGCCTGCATGGCGTCATTCAGCAAGTGCCAGTGGGTTTCAAACGGTGTGCTCATCCATTCCGCCTTCGCTTGGTGCTGCAAACGGCGGTTGACAACGCCGTCCGGATTATTAAATAACCGACCGATCGGTTAATTCAAGTGCTTTTTGCGGCGGTTGATCGGAGGGAGAAAATGCAACCAGAGATTTTGCTGAACCGGCATGTGGGCTGGGCGGAGGTGACACTGAACCGCCCGGAGCGCCTGAATGCGTTCAACGAAGAGATGCATCGGCAGCTTGCCGGGGTTCTTGGCGCGATCGCCGGTGACGAGACGTGCCGCGCCGTGCTGCTGACCGGGGCCGGGCGCGGCTTCTGCGCCGGGCAGGATCTCGGTGACCGGGCAACCAGCGGCGCGGCGCCCGATCTCGGCGCCACACTGGTGAGATTCTACAATCCATTGATCCGCCGCATCCGCGGCATGAATAAGCCAGTGGTTTGCGCGGTGAACGGTGTCGCCGCCGGCGCGGGCGCCAATCTGGCGCTGGCCTGCGACATCGTCCTGGCGGCGCGGTCGAGCAAGTTCATTCAGGCGTTCGCCAAGATCGGCCTCATTCCGGATTCAGGTGGAACTTTCTTTCTCCCACGGCTGGTGGGCGAGGCGCGCGCTCGCGCGCTGACGTTGCTCGCCGCACCGGTTGCCGCCGAGCAGGCGGAGGCATGGGGGATGATCTGGAAGGCGGTGGACGACGCAGCCTTGCTTGAAGAGGCCCGTGCGCTTGCCGCTCATCTGGCCACCCAGCCCACCCAAGGGCTCGGCCTGATCAAACACGCGCTGGAGGCCTCGGCCGGGAACGATCTCGACCGCCAACTTGACCTGGAGCGCGACCTGCAACGCCAGGCCGGCCGGACACCAGACTACGCCGAGGGCGTGCGCGCCTTCCTGGAAAAGCGCCCGGCGCGGTTCAGCGGCAAAGCCCTGGCCCCCCGGTGACGCTTCGTCAGCCGCAACAAGCGCCTCCGGCAACCCGTCGTCTTGAGAATTCGAAGTGAAGGAAACGAACATGACACTGCTGAGATCAGCCTCGACCACGGACATCAAGGACGGTCTGGACGCCGCCGAGCGTGCGTCGCGAGACGAAATCATGTCGCTCCAGCACGAACGGCTCACACGGACGCTGTGGCACGCCTACGAGAACGTGCCGCATTACCGCAAGGCGTTCGATGCGCGCGGCGTTCACCCGGCGGATTTCCGTGTGCTCTCCGACCTGGCGAAGTTTCCGTTTACGGTAAAAACCGACCTGCGCGACAACTACCCGTTTGGCCTGTTCGCGGTTCCGCGAGAGCGTTTGGCGCGGCTGCATGGCTCCTCCGGCACCACCGGCAAACCCGTGGTGGTTGGCTACACTCTGGCGGACCTCGACGTATGGGCCAACGTGGTCGCCCGCTCGCTCCGTGCCGCCGGTGTGCGTCCGGGCATGATGGTACACGTGGCGTATGGCTATGGCCTGTTCACCGGCGGCCTTGGCGCCCATTACGGCGCCGAGCGGCTTGGCTGCACCGTGGTTCCGGTGTCCGGCGGGATGACGGAACGGCAGGTGCACCTGATCAACGATTTCCGGCCCGACGCCATCATGGTGACACCGAGTTATATGATGGCGCTGCTTGAAGGGTTCAAAAAGGCCGGTCTTGATGCGCGCGACAGTTCATTGCGGTATGGTATCTTCGGGGCCGAACCCTGGACCGACGCGATGCGGACCGAGATCGAGAACGCGTTCGAACTGGATGCCACCGATATCTACGGCCTGTCCGAAGTCATCGGCCCGGGGGTGGCCCAGGAATGTGTCGAAACGAAGGACGGTCTGCATATTTGGGAGGACCACTTCTACCCCGAGATTATCGATCCCCAAACCGGTGAGGTCTTGCCGGACGGTTCGAAGGGGGAGCTGGTGTTTACCTCGCTCACGAAGGAGGCGTTGCCGATCATTCGCTATCGTACGCGCGACCTGACCCGTTTGCTGCCGGGAACCGCGCGTCCCGGGATGCGCCGGATGGAGAAGGTGACCGGCCGCTCGGACGACATGATTATTCTGCGCGGGGTGAATGTTTTCCCGACCCAGATCGAGGAATTGCTGCTGGCCACCGAGTGGGGATCCGGTCACTACCAAATCGAGCTGACACGCCCAGGGCTGATGGATGAGGCGACCATTCACGCGGAACCGCGAT
>DASYBP010000256.1:0-13358 GCA_036500715.1 Rhodopila sp. | reverse complement strand
TCGCCAAGGCGGCAACGCCATCGATGCCGCTGTCGCCGTGGGCTACGCCGAGGCGGTGGTCAACCCATGCTGCGGCAATATCGGCGGTGGCGGCTTCCTGACCGCACATCTGGCCGACGGGCGCGACATCTTTCTTAATTTCCGGGAAACCGCGCCGGCCGCGGCCAATCGGGACATGTATCTCGATGCCTCCGGCCAGCCGGTGCACGGTGCCAGCCTGTTCGGCTGGAAAGCCGCCGCCGTTCCGGGATCAGTGCTCGGTCTGGACACCGCGCTGACGAAATATGGCACCATGCCGCGCGCCGTGGTCATGGCACCGGCGATCCGCCTGTCGCGCGACGGGTTCGTGCTCACGTCGGCCGACGCGGACATTCTCGCGCGCGGCGCTCCGCTGCTGCGGCGGAATCCTGCCGCCGCCCGCATCTTCCTGCGCCTAGACGGTTGGCCGTTCCCGCCCGGCGAGCGCCTGGTGCAGTCTGAACTCGCCGCAACGCTGCAGGCCGTCGCCGACCAGGGACCCGACGCGTTCTACAAAGGACGCATTCCGGAGGAGATCGAAGCCGCGTCCCGAGCCGGTGGCGGCATGCTGACCGCGGCCGACTTCGCCGCCTATCGCGTGGCCGAGGCACCGCCGCTGGCTTGTTCCTATCGCGGCTACGTCATTTTGTCGGCGCCGCCACCATCCTCTGGCGGCGCGACGATCTGCGAGACCTTGAACATCCTGGAGGGGTACGACCTGCGCGGCATGGGCTTTCACGCCGCCGAAGCGGTGCACGACATGGTCGAGGCGCTGCGTCTGGCGTTTTTCGACCGCAGCACCTACCTCGGCGATCCCGCGTTCATCGACGCACCGCTGAGCCGGTTGCTATCGAAGGATTACGCCGCCCGCCTGCGCGGCGTGGTGGAGGACCGCGCGACAACGTCTGCCAGTCTGGGTCCCCCTGCGCCGCGGCCCGGAGAGGGAGCCGAGACGACGCATTTCTCGGTGATCGACAAGGATGGCGACGCGGTCGCCGTGACGACGACCATCAACGGCGGTTTCGGGTCCGGCGTCATTGCGGGAGACACCGGTTTCCTGATCAACGACGAGATGGACGATTTCACCATCAAAGCGAATGTGCCCAACCAGTTCAGCCTCACGCAAGGTGAGGCTAACGCCATCGCGCCAGGGAAACGCCCGCTGTCGTCCATGGCACCGACTATTGTGCTGCGGGGCGGCAAAGTGGAGATGGTGCTTGGCTCTCCCGGCGGCCCACGCATCATCACCGCCACGCTCGAGACTATCCTGAACGTCATCGACTACGACATGAACGCACAGGAAGCCGTCAGCGCGCCGCGCCTACACCACCAATGGTTGCCGGACGTTCTGTATGCCGAACCTTTCGCCCTGTCGGCCGACACCGAGGCCGTGCTGGCACGCATGGGGTATCATATCCAGCAGCAGAGGCCGTGGGGCGCGGTCGAACTGATCGCATCGGGTTCGCTTGGCGGCCCCCATTCTGCCGAGGCGCCGGCTGATTCGGTCACTGGGCACCCGGCGGGTCAGGCGGTGTTCTTTGGCGCTAACGATCCCAGGCGTCCTGGCGGCGCTGCCCTGGCGCCGCAAATCGCGCGGTGAATTGTATCAAAATTGGATTTTTCGGTTGTGTTCCATCGTTGCGTACGATACAAAGAACATGTAGAGAACGCTGAACCATAAAGTCGGAGCCGTGCCAAGGTGAACGTGCCGGGGTGAACGTCGAGGGTGAGTAAGCTAAGCCATCTTTGGGCCATCTTTGTGCAGGGACGACTGGTGCGATTTTAACACGCAGGCAGAACGCGAGGGCACCATTCGAATCAACGGCGATGGGCACTGGGATACGCTGGGGTCAGATGCCGGGGATCAATTACACTCGGGGGAGCGGCCTCAGGAGCTTCACCGGGTGGTATGGTGGCCGCCTTTTCAGTGGCTCATGTGCCCCTCCGCTGCTCTGCCTTCGCGTTGAAATCCTGGGTCCACTGCTACAGGTGCCCAGACCGACACGAAACCATTTGAGTTCCGACTGAATTGAGAATTTCGAAAGGCTGCTGTTTCCGCCATGCCCTCGCTGCCCATCCAGCCGGTCGACGCCCGGCTGTACGTCGTCACGCCCATCGTTAACCCATGCCGCTACCGGTCCCGCTACGCGCTGTATCGTAACTTCGAAAAACAGCTCTCCGACGCAGGCGCGGTGGTTTATACTGTGGAGGCTGCTTACGGTGACCGAGACTTCGCGCTTACCGATCCCGCCAATCCACGCCACATCTGCCTGCGCACCCATCATGAAATCTGGCACAAGGAAAATCTTATAAATATCGGCGTCTCACGTTTGCCGGCGGACTGGAAATATGTCGCCTGGATTGATGCCGATGTTCAGTTCGCCCGTCCGGACATCGTGGCCGAGACCATCCATCAGCTTCAGCACTTCGGCGTGGTGCAGATGTTCGCGCATGCCACGGACCTCGGCCCCAAGCATGAACCTCTGCGCTCGTTTCAGGGTTTTGTTGCGCAGTGGACGCGCCACGGCGGCGGCGCTTTGAATGACTGGGAGCTATATAGTGCCTGGCATCCCGGCTATGCCTGGGCCTGCCGCCGTGACGCCTGGGACCATCTCGGCGGCCTGATCGATTTCGCCGTCGTCGGGTCCGCCGATCGTTACATGGCCTGTGCGCTGACCGGAGAGATCACGCAAAGTCTCAGCCGTGATCTCGTCCGCGCCTGTCCGACCTATACCGAGTGGTGCGTGGAATGGCAGGCGCGGGCACAAACTTACATCAAACGCAATGTCGGCTTCGTCGACGGCCTGCTGCTGCACTATTTCCACGGCGCCAAGAAGAAGCGCGGCTACTACAATCGCTCGTCGATCCTCTGGAGCAACAAGTTTGATCCGGCGCGCGACATCAAGCGCGACTGGCAGGGCGTGTGGCAGTTGACCGATCGCAAGCCTCGGCTGCGCGACGAGCTGCGCAGCTACTTCCGTAGCCGCGACGAAGACAGCACCGACGTCTGACACAAGAGCCGGGTCGTGAACGGCCCGGCGCAGAACGGACTCTTATCCAGGAATGCGCACCTTCATCGACGAAATGCCGTGCACAAAGCTGGAGTAGACCCGCTTCGGCTCTTCCATCAACTCGATGAACGGGAAGCGCTTCATGATTTCTTCCCACAAGATCGTCAGTTGCAGTTCGGCAAGGCGGTTTCCGACGCAACGATGAATACCGAACCCGAACGACAAATGCTGGCGCGGTCGAGCGCGATCGATAATGAAACGATCGGGGTTTTCGACCGCGTCGGGATCGCGGTTACCCGAAATATACCACATCGCCAGCTTGTCACCGGCGCGGATCGTCTTGCCGCCTAGTTCGAAATCCTCCACGGCGGTGCGGCGCATGTAGGCAATCGGCGTCTGCCAGCGAATGATCTCAGGCACCATGGTCGGGATCAAACCGGGATTTTCCCGCAGCTTGTGATACTCCTCCGGATGCTTGTTCAGCGCCCACAAACCACCGCTGATTGAATTGCGCGTTGTGTCGTTGCCGCCGACGATCAGCAGCACGCAATTCCCCATGAACTCGTTCGGGTCCATATTGCGGGTCGCCTCGCCATGGGCGAGCATTGAAATCAGATCGTTGCCGCCGGGCTTGTTCACCCGCTCGTTCCACAACCCCATCATCGCCGCGGCCATTTTCCGCAACTCGGCGAAGCGTTCATCCTCGGTCTTCACCAGCGCGTTGGGGTCCTTGAGGTTGGTGGTCGCGATATTCGACCAGTAGGTCAGGTCCCGCCGCTGCTCGATCGGGTAGTCAAACAGCGTCGCCAGCATCTGGGTGGTCAATTCCACCGACACGTGCTCAACCCAATCGAAGGTTTCGTTGCGCGGCAGACCGTCAAGAATGTTGCCGGCACGCTGCCGGATCGTTCCCGCCATTGTCGCCAGATTGCCGGGTGCGACGATGGGAGCCACAACCAGACGTTGCAGATCGTGCTTCGGAGGGTCCATGGCGATGAACATCGCCAGCCGGTACTGAGTTTCCTGATCGAGCAAGGTAATGCCAGACGCCGAGGAAAAGACCCGCGGGTCGGTCTCCACCTTCATGATGTCCTTGTATTTTGTCACCGACCAGTAGGGGCCGAACTGGCCGTCCACCGTATAGTGGACGGGATCGTCGCGCCGCAGCCGGGCAAACCAGTCGGGCCAGATGTCATCCTGGAACAGACGCGGATCGGAGACGTCGAACTGATCGAGCGGCGTGGTCCAGGGGTCTCCCCCGGCCACAGGACTGACCGGCGCGTTCATCTTGGCCTCCCATGTCTGCCAACTTGAATGTAGGAGACGCGCCCGGCGGCGCAAAGGCAGATTATTGCGCAAAGGCAGATATTGATAGTGTTTCGGGAGACGCGGGAAAACCCGTTACCCCGATAGACAGTCGTCGCGGCTCGCCGCAAGGTTGGGATTAACCACCGGAACGGGTTCGAGGATGCTTCCTGAAGCCACGTTGACCGCGGCCGACGCCCTGCTCGCGGTCTGCCGATCGAAGGGGATCACGCTTGCCACGGCCGAGAGCTGTACCGGCGGCCTGATTGCCGCGGCCCTGACCGCGATAGCCGGGTCGTCCGACGTGGTGGACCGCGGTTTCGTCACTTACTCGAATACCGCAAAGCACCAGATGGTCGGCGTGCCGATGGCATTGATCGAGCGCTATGGCGCTGTCAGCGAGCAGGTCGCCGCGGCCATGGCCGACGGCGCCATCGAACGGTCCGACGCGACGATTGCTGTCTCGGTTACCGGCGTGGCCGGTCCCAGCGGCGGCAGCGTGGAGAAACCTGTCGGCCTGGTCTGGTTCGGCCTCGCCCGCGACGGCGCCCCGACGATCGCCGAGCGGCGGGTTTTCCCGGGCGATCGCAGTGAGATCCGCTCGGCGACGGTCGCCCATGCCTTCCAGATGATCCGCGACGCGTTATGACGGGTTGGTCCGTGCCTGGCGCGATTCTGGCGGTTGACCCGCTGACGGCGCTGGGCGTGCTGCTGGCGACCGCCGCCACCGATGCGGTCTATGTGATGTTCTCTTCCGCTGTAGCCGCGCGCAGAAGATTGCCGGCCGCAACCTGGAGCAGCGTCTGGTATCTGCTGTCGTCCTTCGCGGTCATCAGTTACACGCAGAACTGGGTCTATGTCGGGTTTGCCGCGGTCGGATCGTGGCTGGGCGCGTATGCCTCCATGACCTATCTTCATCGCCCAATGGGACGATGAAGGGGGGACGATGAAGGGGGGGACGATGAAGCGGGCGCTGAAGAGAGGTAGCGGAATCGCGGCAGCGTCCCTATGTCGGAAACAGGAGGGTTCAACCATGCAAGCAACACTGAATGACCACGTGATCGCGCAGAGTGATGATATCGTCGAAGCCGGCGGCTACGCCTATTTCCCGCCCGCGGCAACCCGCCTGGAATGGCTGGAGAAGGCGCCAAAAACGGCCTCCGACCTCGAATGTCCACATGCCGTGCAGTTTTACGACGTGCTGCTCGACGGTAACCGCTATGAGCGCGCCGCGTGGTCCTACGAGCGCCCGCAGCCCAAGATGCAGGCAGTCGGCGGGCGGTTCGGCTTCTGGAAGGACGTCAAGGTCGCCTGATCCGGGAACGCAGCGGGAGGGTTCGCCTTTGTCGTGACGATTGGTGCCCTGACCGATTGGTGCCCTGACCGATTGTGGGCGTTTCGAAAGGCATCCTCCGCTGCACTCGTTAAAGATCCGGCTACTGGGCCTTTGGGCGCTGTCGCTGGTTTCCAGCGTGGCGGTTGGGCTGTTGCTGATACAGCTTTATCGCCAGTCGACGGAGGCACAGGTCGGCCAGGCCGAAGTGAGGATTGCGCGCGCCTGTGACATGATCGGGGGCCGTTACGGGTTTTATGTCGCCGGGTGGTCCAACCCTGGCTTACGGCAACCGGACGAACGGCTGCGCACCGACCTGACCGCGGTCGTGGCGGTCGCCCTGGCACATCAGGAGGGGGTTGAAGGCGGTATCTGGCAAACCGGCGCCGGATCGCTCGCGTATGCCTTTCCGACCTACCAGGGCAGCGGCCCCAAGACCGACCTGCCGGCAGCGGAGCGCGAGGAAATCCAGGCGGTGAACCAACGCGCCGCGGCAGACGAGCAACAAGCCGATCATCGGACCACGTCCCGAACGCAGACCCTGTTGCTGCACGCCTGTCCGCTCAATGGACCGATCAGCGGCCTGACCGGCTGGACCATGACGCGGGTCCAGTCAGCACTTGGTCTGCGGCCGCTGCAGTTTGGTTTCGGTGTGCTGCTCGCGCTCATGGTTGCGATGTCCGTCTGGCTGGGCCGCACGCTGTTGGTATGGGGCCGCCATGTGCGCGGGATCGAGTCGGCCCTCGCCACGGCCGGTCCCGGCGCCATGCCGTCGGTTCCCCGCACGGGCGAACGGGAACTCGACCGGATCATCGATGCACTCAACGAAGCCGGCGTGCGGTTGGCCAAGGCGCGATTGGAATCGGATGAGATGGCGCTCCGCGTTGCTCGCGCGGAACGGCTGGCCAGCCTGGGGCGCGTCGCGGCCGGCGTGGCGCACGAGATTCGCAACCCGATCGCGGCCGCTCGGCTGCAAGGGGAGAACGCGCTTGCGGGTGACGACGGTCGGCGTCGTCAGGCAATCACCGAGATGCTGCGCCAGATCGACCGACTGGACGCGCACGTCGCGGAGCTGCTGGCGATGACGCAGCGCGTCGATCCACATCCTGTCCGGGTGGATCTTGCGACTTTCCTTGCCGGCCAGGCGGACCGTCACAAGGAAACCGCGGCGGCAAAGCGCGTGACCGTGGCGATCCGAACAATCGAGGGCTTCGCGTGGCTTGACCCGGCCGTCATCGGCCGGGTGCTGGATAATCTGCTGACCAATGCGATCCGGCATACACCCGCGGGCGGAGCGGTGACGCTCGCCGCCGAACGGGCGCCTAGTATCGCGCATCAGCGAAGCGCCATACCAGGCACTTCGTCTGAAGTGGCTGATTCACGCGGAAATCGCGATCGCTCCGCGACTCACGCTTCACCGCGATCGGACACTAGCCAGTTGGTCCTGACGGTCGAGGATACCGGTCCCGGCGTCCCGACCGGGATGCTGGACCACCTGTTCGAGCCATTCGTCACCGGCCGCGCCGACGGCACAGGCCTCGGGCTGGCGATCGCGCGCGAGCTGGCGGACGCACACGGCGGACGGCTGGCCCTGCGTCAGCCGTCCGCCGGTTCGGGCGCTGTCTTCGCGCTGGTGCTGCCGCAGGAGAACGCATGGCACGAATCCTGATCGTCGATGACGACGCCGCGTTGCGGGCGGCGCTGGCAACGGCGCTGGCCGATCTGGGGCATCAGCCGGCCGAGGCGGGGGATGGTGAAGCAGCGCTGGCCTGGCTCTCGCATCAACACGCTGACGGCGTACTGCTGGATCTGCGGATGCCGGGAATGGACGGGATGGAGGTGCTGCGGCGCCTCGCCACGAGACCGGGGGCGCCTCCGGTTGCCGTGCTGACGGCGGTGCCGACCAGCGACAACACGATCGAGGCCATGCGGCTGGGAGCGGTCGACCATCTGGCCAAACCGATCGGCCGCGACGATCTGCGCGCGCTGCTGTCGCGCATGCTGCCCCAGCCGGCAAGCTCGGTGCCCGCCGCGGCGCCCGCTCCTGGGCCGGCCGTGCGCGAAGGCGCACTGATCGGGTCGAGCGCCGCCATGCGTGACGTGCAGAAGGCGATCGGGCTGCTGGCCGACAGCGATGCGACCGTGCTGCTGCTGGGCGAGACCGGTACCGGCAAGGAAGTGGTAGCCCGCGCGATCCACCGGTTCGGCAAGCGGGCCAAAGCGCCTTTCGTGCCGGTGAATTGTGCGGCGATCCCGGGTGATTTGCTGGAAAGCCTGTTGTTCGGCCATGTGCGCGGGGCGTTCTCCGGCGCTGTTGCCGATCGCATTGGATCCTTCCGGGAGGCGCAAGGCGGCACGCTATTTCTGGACGAGATCGGCGACATGGACCTGGGCATGCAGGCCAAGCTGCTGCGAGCACTGCAGGAGCGCGTTGTGACGCCGGTCGGCGGCCGGAGCGTGCCGATCGACGTGCGGGTCATCGCGGCAACTCACCGTGACCTTGTTCAAGGCGTGCGCGACGGGCGTTTTCGGGAAGATCTGTATTACCGGCTGGGCGTTGTGCCGCTGATCCTGCCCCCCCTGCGCGAGCGGCTGGCGGACATAATACCGCTGGCGGAATATTTCCTGATTCAATCGGCGGGTGGCGCGAAACGCCTGGCCGCCGATGCCGCCGCCGCGCTGCTCGCCCACCCTTGGCCCGGCAACGTCCGCGAATTGCTGAACGCCATGAAGCGCGTGGCAACGCTGATCCGGCGGCCGGTGATTGACGCCGCCGATCTGGATTTTCTCTCGGCGCATCGTGCTGCCGACGCGACCGACTGGCTTGCCGGAACTTTGCCGGAGGCGGTCTCGCGGCTTGAGACGGCGCTGATCCGCCGCGCGCTGGACGCCTGCGGGGGCAACCGGGCAAAAGCGGCCGAACGCCTGGGTATCCGCCGCCAGCTATTGTACCAGAAGCTGGTGCGGTACGGGCTCGAACCGTCCCCAAATGGGACGGACCCCGTCCTAGAAACGGACTCCGGTCCCGTGGTGGACCCGCCGCCGATTTAGGTTTTTCAATCAGTTGTCTCTGGCACGCGGTTTGCGGTGCCTCGGGTGGACCCCGTTTCCCTGAACACCGAGGCACTCGATGGTACCACGACATGTCCTGCTGGCGTCGGCGCTGATCGCTGGAGCGACCGGGGTTGGCCACGCTCAGGACGCGGCGACCTACGACGCCAACCAATTGCCGGCGGTTCACGGCAAGGTGGCGCAATACAGCCTGACCCCGCGCGGCGACGTGGATGGATTGATCCTGACGGACGGGACCGAGGTGCACACACCACCCCACCTCGGCACCCAGTTGGTCTTGGCCGTGAGGCCGGGAGACACCGTGACGGTCCATGGTCTGCACGCTCGCGCCATCCCGATGGTGCAGGCCATGGCAGTGACCAATGATGCGACCGGAAGCACGGTCACCGACAATGGCGTCGGTGGTCCGCCCGGGCCCAGAGGCGCCGAACAGGTTCTGACAGCGCAAGGGCGCATCAAGGCGCAGCTTCACGGACCGCGAGGCGACCTGAACGGCGCGTTGCTGGAGGACGGCACGATCGTGCGCGTCCCGCCTGCCGAGGCGCAGCGCCTGGCGGGTGAATTGACCCCGGGCGCACCACTGTGTGTCCAGGGCGAGGGCTCCGCCGGACCGCTCGGCCGGGTAATCGAACCGGGGTCGATTGGCCCGAACGCCAATCAGCTCGTGCAGATCGGCGCACCGCCTCCGCCTGGCCCCGGCCGCCGGCCGCCTGGTCCGGGACCCGGAGTTGCTCCGCCGCCCCCGCCCGGTCCTCCGGGCTAAGGTCGGCCATGGCCGGCCCGCCACGAGACGCGACATCAGCCGGATAGACGGAAATGATGAGCATGGCACTAAGGCAGCCATCGTCCCGCTCGCGCCGCGGGCTGGACGGGATCAACTTTCTCATGGCCGACGTTCGGGATGGCGTGGGGCCATACCTCTCGATCTACCTCAAGGGCGACCAGCACTGGGACTCGGGGGCAATCGGCCTCGCCATGGGCGCGTCGTCGATCGCCGCCGCGATCTGCCAGATCCCCGCGGGGCTGCTGGTGGACTGGGCCCGCGCCAAGCGGTTGCTGATCGCGGCGTCGGGGCTGACGGTGGGCCTGGGCTATCTGTTGATCGTCGCGTCCCCTCGTTTCTGGATCGTCATCGCGGCGCAGGCAATGCTTGGCGCGGCCTCCGCGGTCATCCCGCCGGCGATCGCCGCGTTGTCGCTGGGCCTGGTGGGGCGCCGGCTGCTCGACGCACGGGTCAGCCGCAACGAGAGCTTCAACCATGGGGGCAACCTGCTGGCCGCGATACTCGCCGGTACGCTGGGCCAGTGGCGGGGGTATCATTGGATTTTCTATCTGGTGTGCGCCTTCGCGGTGGCCAGCGCCGCGACCGCCGCCCGGATCAACCCCAACGAAATTGACCACGGGGAGGCACGCGGCGGCGAAGCTGCCGCCAATAATGGCGAGCCGCTTCCGTTCAGCGACCTGCTGCGACGGAAGGACCTCATAATTTTTCTCGCCTCGGTGGTGCTGTTCCACTTCGGCAACGCGGCGATGCTGCCGATGGCCGGACAGGTGCTGGCGCAAAGGCATCCGGGGGAGGACGCCATTGCCTTGTCGGCCTGCATCATCGCCGCACAGTTCGTGATGGTGGGCGCCGCGTGGTGCGTCGGCCGAGCCTCGGCGCGCGGCATCGGCCGGAAGCCGATCTTCCTGGTTGCGCTTTCGGTGCTGCCGGTGCGCGGCGTGCTGTTCTCTGTCACCTCCAGCCCGTACGGCGTCGTCGGAATACAGCTTCTCGACGGCGTGGCGGCCGGCGTTTTCGGCGTGATCGCGGTACTGATCGCATCCGACCTGATGCGCGGTACCGGCCGGTTCAATTTGGCCCAGGGGCTGACCGCGCTCTCGGTCGGGACCGGTGCGACGCTGAGCAACGCGACCGCCGGCTATGTCGTGCAATGGTTCGGCTATCCTGTAGGCTTCCTGTATTTGGCGTCGATTGCCGGCTGCGCGCTGGTCTTCTTTCTGCTGCTGATGCCGGAGACGAAGGGTATTGGCGAGGCATCCGCCGCGCTGGGCGCCGCCCACGCCGAGGCTGCATGATCGGCGCGCTGACGGCCTCGCCTTGGTCGGTCTGGGGCATCGCGGCGCTGGCCGCTGCGGGCGTGATCCTGCGCCCGTTCGCCTGGCCCGAGTTCATTTGGGCGGTGACCGGGGCTGGTCTGCTGATTGCCTTCAGGCTGCTGCCGGCGGCCGAGGCGCTGGCCGCGGTGGCGAAGGGTACCGACGTCTACCTGTTCCTGATTGGCATGATGCTGCTGGCTGAGCTTGCCCGGCACGAGGGCCTGTTTGACTGGTTGGCGGCAAAAGCGGCCGGGATGGCGCGCGGGTCCGCGACCCGGCTGTTCTCGCTGGTGTTCGCGGTCGGGACGATGGTGACGGTCTTCCTGTCCAACGATGCTACCGCGGTGGTGCTGACACCCGCGGTCGCGGCGGTGGTAAAGGCCGCGAAGGCAAAAGAGGCGCTGCCCTATCTGTTCATCTGCGCTTTCGTCGCCAACGCGGCGAGCTTCGTCCTGCCGATTTCCAACCCGGCCAACCTGGTCATCTATGGCAGCCGCATGCCGCCGCTGCTGCACTGGCTCGCCCTATACTCCTTGCCGTCGCTGCTGTCGGTTGCTGCCACTTATGCTGCGCTCCGCTGGTCGCAGCGGGCCAAGCTGAGGCAGTCGCTGTCGCCGGCGGTGGAGGTGCCAGCACTAACCAGCGCCGGCAAAATGGCCGCAGCCGGCATCGTGGCCACCGCCCTGGCGCTGCTGACAGCCTCCGCCTTCGATGTTCAACTCGGTTTGCCAACGTTCCTCGCCGGGGTGGCGACCGCGATCCTGGTGCTGATGCGGTCACACGGCGATCCGCTGGGCGGTCCGCTGGCGGTGGTGCGCGGAATCTCCTGGGGCGTTCTGCCATTGGTTGCGGGGCTGTTCGTTCTGGTGCAGGCGCTGCAGCACACTGGGGTGACCGGTGACCTGGCCGATTTGCTGCGTGTTCTGGTCGCCGGATCCGCCGCGGCGGCCGTCTGGGCAGCGGCTGCCGTCCTCGCAGTCGGCTGCAACCTGGTCAACAACCTGCCGGCGGCGCTTCTCTCCGGGCGGGTGGCGCAGCTCGCGCACGTGGCGGAACCGGTGCGGGCGGCGATGCTGATTGGGGTGGATTTGGGGCCGAACCTGTCGGTGACCGGGTCGCTGGCGACAATCCTTTGGCTGACGGCGCTGCGGCGGGAGGGTCTGTGGGTCAGCGCCTGGAGCTTCCTGAAGCTGGGGGCGCTGGTGATGCCTCCGGCACTGATTCTGGCGATTGCCGGGATATTCGTTTTCGGGTGATCGCTCGCGGCGGCCCGGATATGGCGCTCGAGGTCAATGCCACCTCAGCCCGCTGGGATCCCTCGAGCAGCTTCATTTGACTTCCAGACTGCACCCCGTCATAAGCCCCGCCATCCGGGTCAGCCTGTCACCCGGTCCCCGCCGTAGGCGGGGGCTACGCCGCTCCGCGAGGGTTCGCGCAGCGGCGCCTAATCGCTTGGAGTAACGCGCAGCAGCGCTGGGAGCCGCATCAACCGTGTTCGAGGCACTTTCGGACAAGCTGTCAGGGGTTTTCGACAAGCTCCGCAGCCGCGGATCGCTGAACGAGGCCGACATCACCGAGGCGCTACGGGAAGTCCGTCTTGCGCTGCTGGACGCTGACGTCGCCCTGCCCGTGGTGCGCGACTTCATCGCCAAGGTTCGCGACCGGGCGGTCGGCGCCGAGGTGCTGACCTCGGTCACGCCCGGCCAGCAGGTGGTCAAGATCGTCAACGATGTGATGATCGAGGCGTTGGGCGGCGAAGGCGCGGTCCCGATCAACCTGAACGCCGCGGCACCCGTGCCGATCCTGTTGGTCGGCCTGCAAGGCTCCGGCAAGACGACGACGTCGGGAAAAATCGCGTTGCGGCTGAAGGACCGCCTGAAGCGCCGCGTCCTGCTCGCCAGCCTCGACACCCATCGCCCGGCCGCGCAATTGCAACTCGCCCAACTAGCAGACCGGGCCGGCGTCCCCAGCCTGCCAATCGTCGCCGGCCAGACCCCCGTGCAGATCGCCACCCGAGCGATGGATGTCGGCCGGCGGGAGGGATTCGACGTCGTCATCCTGGACACCGCCGGCCGGCTGTCGATCGACCAGGCGCTGATGGACGAGGTCCGCACCGTCCGTGCCGCGACCAACCCGGCGGAGACGCTGCTGGTGGTCGACGCTATGACTGGTCAGGACGCGGTCAACACCGCGAAGGCGTTCAACGACGCCGTGTCGGTCTCCGGCATCGTCCTGACGCGCATGGACGGCGACGCGCGCGGTGGTGCGGCCCTGTCGATGCGGGCCATCACGGGCGCCCCGATCAAGCTGATCGGCGTGGGCGAAAAGCAGGACGCGCTGGAGGATTTCCACCCCGAACGCGTCGCCGGCCGCATCCTCGGCATGGGCGACATCGTCGGCCTCGTGGAGAAAGCCTCCGAGACGATCGATCAGGAGGAAGCCGAAAAACTCGCCACCAAGATGATGCGTGGCAAGTTCGACCTGGACGATTTCGCGCAGCAGTTGAAGCAAATTCAGAA
>DASYBP010000255.1:0-8591 GCA_036500715.1 Rhodopila sp. | reverse complement strand
GTCCGTAGGAGGCAGGTGCAAATGAAACTCCGCAATCTGGTTGCCGTGATCACGGGTGGCTCGCGCGGCATCGGCCGGGCGACCGCGCTGCTTTTTGCGCGGGAGGGTGCCGATATCGCCTTCT
Source organism: Rhodopila sp. (assembly GCA_036500715.1). Lineage (GTDB taxonomy): Bacteria > Pseudomonadota > Alphaproteobacteria > Acetobacterales > Acetobacteraceae > Rhodopila. The sequence goes on along the minus strand of DASYBP010000255.1, from coordinate 8,467 downwards.
GCCATCTGGACGACGACATCCAGGCGGAGGCGACGGCGGCGGACATCCGCGCCTGCGGACGCCGCGCCCTGCATCGTTCGTTTGATATCGCCAACGTTGTCGCGACGAAGGCATTCGCGAGCGATATCGCGACGGAATTCGGACCGATCGACATCCTGTTCAACAATGCCGGGATGAACATCCGCAAGCCGTTCGCGGACCATTCCGAGGCGGATTTCGACCGCATTATCGGGGTCCATCTGAAGGGCATGTTCTTCATGGCGCAGGCGGTGTTTCCGGCAATGCTCTCGCGGGGCCGCGGCTGCATAATCAACGTGGCATCGCAGCGGGCGCTGAAGGGCGCGGTCAATTCGGCGCCATACTCCGCCGCGAAGGCGGGCATCATTGGTCTGACACGCGCCCTGGCCTGGGAGGCGGCGCCGCGGGGCGTGCGTGTCAATGCTATCGCCCCCGGCCCGATCGATACCGACCTGACGGCGGCGATGGATCCAGCCGACAGGGAGGCATTCATCCGTGCGCTTCCCGCCGGCCGCTTCGGCCGCCCGGAGGAGATCGCCGCCACCGCGCTGCTGCTGGCCGGGCCGCACGGCGGCTTCTACGTGGGTGCGACCCTGTCGCCGAACGGCGGTGACGTGATGTACTAAAGTTCCGGGCGGTTGACACCACGTAGCCAAGCCGTAAGTCAGATTTACGCGCAACGCCAGGGATCCAGACCGATGAGTATCGCTGAAGGTGACACGGCTCCTGATTTCGAGATGCCAGCGACCGGCGGGCGCGCTGTTAGCCTAGGCGGATACAAGGGCAAACCGTTCATCCTGTACTTCTATCCGAAGGCGGACACGCCGGGCTGCACGAAGGAAGCCTGTGCCTTTCAGGAGGCGATGCCAAAGCTGCAGGAGATCGGGCTCGATGTGATCGGCGTGTCGCCCGACAAGATCAAGCCGATCGAGATATTCGCGGCGAAATACGGTCTGACATTCCCACTTGCATCGGACGAGGCCCACGCGGTGGCGGACAAGTACGGCACGTGGGTCGAGAAATCCATGTATGGCAGGAAATACATGGGGATGGAGCGAAGCACGTTCCTGATCGGCGCCGACGGGAAGGTGCTGAAGGCATGGCGAAAAGTCAGCGTGACCGGCCATGCGGAGGCTGTGATGGAGGCGGCGCGCGCGGCGCACCTGGTCTAGGCGGCGGAACGCGGCGGCCACCGCATGCCGCCACCGGGATGTCGCCACAGTGGGGCGAAAACCGGCGGGCGTTGAGGAAGTTTAACGCCGCCGAGGGCATTCCCGTACTGTTTTTCCCGCGGCCATGGGCTAAGCGGACTGCCATGGCACAGGCAGAAGCAACCAAGGCAGCCGCCAGATCATGGCTGCGCCGAGAGCAACGCGCGGGTAACCGGGCGGCTCGTCCGGTTCTGATGTGGCACATCGTCGGGTTGGTCGCGGGCGTCGGCCAGGCGTTCGCCGCCGCTACCGTGCTGGCCGCTGCGTTCACCGGTTCGGTTCCCGAGGCGCCGGCTCTGCTGACATTCGGGGTGCTCGCGGTGCTGCGGGCCGGGCTATCCTACTTCACGGAACGCGCCGCCTTCGCAGCGGGAGCGGCTGCCCGGCGCCGCCTGCGCAGCGATTCGCTGTCGCGCCTGCTGCATGCCGGGCCGGCGCTGCTGCGCGGCCGCCATTCCGGCGATCTGGCGACCGTCGTGGTCGACAAGATCGAGGCACTTGACGGCCTGTTCTCGCGCTATGTTCCCGCCGCGGCATTTGCTGTAGTCGGGCCGGTGATCGTGCTGCTCTCAGTGGCCTATGCCGACCCTTGGGCGGCGCTAGTGCTGCTGGGCTGTGGCCTTCTGGTGCCGGCGGGTATGGCGATCGCCGGCATCGGTGCGGCCGCCGCCTCGCGCCACCAGTTTCTGGCGATGGCGCGGCTGCAGGCCCGCTTCCTCGACCGCGTGCGCGGGATTGCCACCATCGTGCTGTACGGTTGCGCCGAAGACGAAGCGCAGGCCTTAGCCGCGGCGGCCGCCGACCTGCGCGTCCGCACCATGCGTGTACTGCGGGTGGCCTTCCTGTCATCGGTCGTGCTCGATATTGCCGCCGCGTTGGCGATGGTGGTGCTGGCGATCCATTATTTCGGCCTGCTGCGTACCGATGGGGGCGCCGAGGGGAGTGTGGAGACGCTATGGTCCGCGCTGGCGGTGCTGTTGCTGACGCCTGAATTCTTTGCCCCGCTGCGCACGTTCGCGGCCGCCTACCAGGACCGGCTGCACGCCACCGGCGCAGCCGAATCGCTGATCGACCTGCCGCCGCTGCCGGAACCGGTTCCAGCCAGGGAGATCCGTACCGTGGCGGCACAGGGCCTCACCGTCGCCTTCGACAACGTTCGCCTGACCTGGGACGCCTCCCGCGGGCCCGCCCTGGATGGGCTGTCCTTCCGGGTTGCGGCGGGCGAAACCATGGTGCTGGCCGGTCCGTCCGGGGCGGGCAAGTCCTCGGTGATCGAGATCCTGCTTGGGTTCGTTAGGCCTGACAGCGGCCGGGTCACGATCAACGGCGCCGATATCACCGATCTGGTGCCGCAGGCGCTGTCTCGGCTGACCGCGTGGATTGGTCAGCGGCCCACCCTGTTTGCCGGTTCGATTCGCGACAACATCCTGTTTGCTCGTCCGGAAGCCTCCAACGACGAAGTCACCGCCGCGGCGACCTCCGCCCGCCTGGATCCATTCGTCGCGGCGCTGCCGGCTGGCCTGGACACGCTGATCGGCGAGGGCGGCTACGGCCTGTCCGGGGGCCAGGCGCAGCGCATCGCCATTGCGCGGGCCTATCTGAAGAATGCGCCGTTGCTGTTGCTGGACGAGCCCACGGCGCACCTCGATCCCGTGACCGAGCAGGAGGTGCTGGACAGTCTTCGGCGCCTGACGCTGGGCCGGACGGTGATTCTGGCGAGCCATTCGTCGGCCGCGCACGGTTTCGCCGGACGGCGGCTGGATCTGCACGCTGGCGCGGCGGTTTCCGCGCGCGGTGCGGCATGATGGCGCCGTTGTTCCGGATCATGGGTCTGTGGGGTCGCCAGACCGCCTGGCTGATTGCCGGCCTGTTTGCCTCGCTGGCCGCCATGACGGCGGGGGTTGGCCTGATGACGATGTCCGGGCTGACGATCGGGGCGGCGATTCTGGCGGGGTCCCTGGCGGTCCCGGCCATCTTGCGCGGATTCGGTGCCAGCCGGGTGGTGCTGCGCTATCTCGACCGCCTGGTGACGCATGACGCGACCTTCCGGGCGCTGGCGGACCTGCGGGTGTGGTTTTTCCGTCGGCTCGCGCGCACCTCGGCCGGCGGCCTCGGGTTCCGGCATGCCGGCGACGCGCTGGCCCGCCTGGTCGGCGATATCGAAGCGCTCGACGGCCTGTATCTGCGCATTCTGTTGCCCTTGGCGAGTGCGGTGCTGCTGCTGCCGGTTGTGGTCCTGCTGATCGGGCATCACGCCCCGGCGCTGGCCACCGAAATCGGCGTGCTGTTCGCCGCCGCTGCGTTCGTGCTGCCTTGGCTCGCGGCGCAGGCATCCACCCGAGCCGGGACGGGTTTGGCGCGAGAGGCTGGCGCCCTGCGCGTCGCCGCGCTGGACGCCTTGACCGGGCTGCGCGAGGTGCGGGCCTTTGCCGCCGAGGGCCGCATGCTCGCGGCGGTGCAGGCGAAGGAAGCCGCGCTGCTGTCGGCGCAACGAGCGATGGCCGGCCGTACTGCTCTGGCGGGCGCTGCGTCTTTCCTGTGTGCCCAGGTCGCGGTGTTGGCGGTGCTGATCGAAGCGGGGGTGCGTCCGGCGATTGCCATCGCCGCGGCGTTCCTGGTCCTGGCGGCATTCGAGGCAGTGAGCGGTCTGTCGCGGGCCGGCGCAATGGCCGGGCATGCTTCGGCCGCCGCGAGCCGCGTTCTGGAGGCCGCCGAAACGCCTGTCGCGGTGCCCGATCCGGTCGACCCGGTCGCCATGCCGACCCGCACCGCCCTGCGGTTCGAGGCGGTGGAGTTCCGTTGGCGGCCCGACCGTCCGTTGGTCTTCGATGGCCTGACGCTCGACATCCCGCAGGGCGCCCGCGTCGCGTTGCTGGGTCCATCCGGCACGGGGAAGTCTACGCTGGCGGCATTGGCGCTGAAAGTCGTGGCACCTCGGTCGGGCCACATTCTGATCGGCGGGGTCGACATCGCGACGCTGCCCGCCGCTTTGGTCCGAGCCCGCATCGGCTGGCTAGGGCAGACGACTCATCTGTTCGACGATACGATCCGGGCGAATTTGCTGCTGGCGCGGCCTGAGGCCGACGATGCAGCGCTGTGGGCGGCGCTGGACGCCGCCCATATCGGCGACGTCGTGCGCGCCCTGCCCGATCGTATGGACGCGTGGGTCGGCGAGGCCGGCACGCGCTTTTCGGGTGGTCAGGGGCGCAGGCTCGCGCTGGCCCGGGCACTGCTGTCGACGGCGCCCATTCTGATTCTTGATGAGCCATGTGCCGGCCTCGACGCCGAGACCGAACGGTCGTTCCTGGAGACGCTGAACGAGACCCCGGCGGGACGGACGGTGATCCTGATCACGCACCGGCTGACCGGGGTGGAACGGCTGGACAAGATATTCCGGTTGTCTGGCGGCAAGGCGGTCGCCGCGGCGGGTTAGCCGCCGCGGGTCAGTCGGGTGCTGGATTTCCGTTGAAACTGCCAGCACGGATCGCCTGGCATCAGTGCAAGCCAAAATTCATTTGGCAGACATTTCGGCGTGTAGGCACCCTGGAAGTGGGGCGGAGGTTTGTTATGTTCCCTAGTCCGACGCGGATGTTCCTGACCAAAGGCGTGGGTGTTCATCGTCATGCCCTGACGGCGTTCGAATTCGCGCTGCGCGACGCCGACATCGAGCAGCAGAACCTGGTATATGTGTCCTCGATTCTTCCGCCACGTTGTGCGGTCGTCACGCGTGAGGCAGGCGTTGACCTGCTCAAGCCTGGGGATATTAGCTTCTGCGTCCTGGCTAGGTCGGAGACCAATGAATTCGGCCGGCACATTTACGCGAGCCTGGGTTTGGCAAGGCCAGCCGATCCTGAAATGTACGGTTATATTTCAGAGCAGCACGGCTACGGCATGACTGCCGAAGCAAGCGGGGAGCAGGCCGAGGATCTCGCCGCCACCATGCTGGCCTCGACGCTCGGTTTGGATTTTGATCCCGAGGCGGCCTGGAACGAGCGCAAGCAGATTTACGAGCACAGCAACCTGATCATCGATAGTACATCCATTACGGCGTCCGCGGTCTGCGGCCAGGATGATCATTGGACGTGCGCCGTGGCGGCCGCCGTGTTTCTGTTTTCCTAGATTATTGGGCTAACCGGCGTCACCGCCGGTCCCCTTGAAGCCTCGAGGTCTAGCTATGCTCGCCGGCGAGCGCGGTTTGCCGGTTTCCTGCATTCAACCGACGCTCCGCAATCTGTGCTTTCATGGCCTTCTGCAGCTTCTCAAAGGCCCGGACCTCGATCTGGCGAACCCGTTCGCGGGAAATATTGTATTGCTGCGACAGATCTTCGAGTGTCGTCGGATTGTCCTTCAGCCGCCGCTCGATCAGGATATGGCGCTCCCGCTCGTTCAGCGACTTCAGCGCGCCGGTCAGCAGCGCCTTGCGGCCTGTCAGCTCCTCCCGGTCCGCGATCGCGGATTCCTGGGTTTCCGACTCATCGACCAGCCAGTCCTGCCACTCACCTTCGCTGTCCTGACGCACCGGGGCGTTCAGGCTGTGATCCGGGGCAGCCAAGCGACGGTTCATGCTGATCACGTCCTGCTCCGGCACGTCCAGCACCCGCGCGATCTTTGCCACTTGTTCGGGCTGCAGGTCGCCGTCGTCGATGGCCTGCATCTGACCCTTCAGCCGGCGCAGATTGAAGAACAGCTTCTTCTGCGCCGCCGTCGTGCCCATTTTCACCAGCGACCAGGAGTGCAGGATGTACTCCTGAATCGCCGCCCTGATCCACCACATCGCATAGGTCGCCAGGCGGAAGCCCCGATCGGGGTCGAAGCGCTTCACCGCCTGCATCATCCCGACGTTGCCCTCGCTGATCAGCTCACCGACCGGCAGGCCATAACCGCGATAGCCCATGGCAATTTTGGCGACGAGGCGCAGATGTGAGGTGACAAGCTTGTGTGCCGCCTCCATATCCTGCGTGTCGCGCCACTGATGGGCAAGCGCCAGTTCCTCTTCTGGCGTAAGCATGGGAAATTTGCGGATCTCTTGAAGATACCGAGACAGGTTGCCTTCTGGGGCGATGTTGAGGACGGCAGAGGCCACGAGGTAGACTCCTTTCGTCAGACCGCCGTTGCTTGCCCAATGTCGGCGCGAGACTGCGGTATGAATGTGACTGAGGCCAGTGTGGATGCAGGGAGGGAACTCAAGTCCCAGTTACCCGCCCCATCTCGGCAGCGGCGTTTTCCGGACGTGCCCGTCGAGGAAGGGCATCCCCCACCTCGATGCGCGGTTTATACAGGACCAATTTAGTCCTGTCAAGATTAACGTATGGTTAACCGCCTGACATGTGGTCGTCGACGGCGTCCAGCAACGCCCGCATGTCCGCTGGCAATGCGGCTTCGAAGGTCATGGACTGCCCCGTCCGCGGATGTCTGAAGCCCAGACTGGCGGCATGAAGAGCTTGCCTGGGGAAGTCCAGAAGTAGGCCGCGAAGTGGCGAAACGATGGCTCTGGCGGCGGTCGGGATCCGGCGCAGGTAGAGCGGGTCGCCAACGATCGGATAACCTCTGTTGGCAAAATGCACCCGTATCTGGTGCGTCCGCCCCGTTGCCAGCCGGCATTCCACCAGGGCGAGGCTGGTCTGCCAGGCACGCAAGGTCCGGTATCGGGTTAGCGCAAACTTGCCGCCCTGGTCTACCACGGCCATGCGCTTGCGGTCGCGCTTGTCTCGCCCGATGGCGCCCGTCATCTCGCCCGCCAGTGGCTGTGGCAGACCCCAGACCAAAGCCAGATAGCTTCGGTCCAGATCCCGAGCCGCGAAGGCTGTTGTCAGCACATCGTTTGCCAGTTGGGTCTTGGCGACGACCATGACGCCGGATGTCTCCTTGTCCAGTCGGTGCACGATCCCTGGCCGGCGTTCGGCGCCGATGCCGGTAAACCCCGGCCCGCAATGAGCGAGCACCGCGTTCACCAGCGTCCCATCCAGATTGCCGGGCGCGGGGTGCACGACAAGCCCGGCCGGTTTGTCGAGCACCAGCAGGTCCGCATCCTCGTACAGGATCGGAAACGCGATCTCCTGCGCCCGCGGCGTCGGATCGACCGGTGCCGGCAGGTCCAGGACATACGTCGCCCCGGCCCGCACCGGTTCGGCCGGCTGCGTCACCGGCCCGGTTTCTCCCCGCAGCCGACCTTCATCAATCAGCCGCTTGACCCGGGACCGCGATAGTAGGCCGATCGTATCGGCCAGGAAACGATCGATACGCTCGCCAGCATCCGCCGGGGTGGCGGTAATTCGGATCGGCCCGAACAGCACGGGTTCACTGTTGGCTTGCATGTACTTGTGGGATAACGCGGATTGGATTCGAATGGGAGACGGCATGCGGGCGTTGAAGATCGCGGTAGTGGTTATGGGCGTGCTGATCGTGCTTGGGACAATGGGCTTGGTGGTCGTGATCGCGCGCCGCTCCGCGGCTCCGATGGTGGCTGTGGCGCCGCCGCCCGCCTCGACCTCGGCGGTGTTGAATGAGCCGGACGGCACCCGCATCGCTGGTATCGCGGCGGCGCACGACCGTCTGGCTATTCAGCTTCAGGGCGGCGGGACGGACCGGGTGGTGCTGATCGATACGGCGACCGGCACGGTGGCGGGTCGTATTTTGCTGGCCCAGTAGAGGATTGAGGCCCCCCGCGGGTCCCCGGCGCTTGAGGTTCCCTGAATTCCGGGCTAGAAGGCCCGTCTCCGTCGAGGTCCCGTTCGTCTAGAGGCCTAGGACAGTGCCCTCTCACGGCACCAACAGGGGTTCGAATCCCCAACGGGACGCCAAGGAAATCAATGATTTAACATCTAAGAGGATGGCTACAGTTTTGGTTTACCAAGAACCCTACCAAGTATCCTGTTCCTGAACGTCTACGAACCCCAGCGAATGAAGATGCCGGTAGCCGCCGGGTGCCAGTTGGCGGTGGTCGAACCGTGTTCAATCGAGGCAGCGAGCGGAGCTATCGGGAAATCAGCCTAGCCTAGCGGAAGCCTCCTCCTCGATCGCATGAGGGATGACAACCCGGTCTGGGCTTCTTATTCAGCGTGCAGCACCTTGTTCGAAATCAATGCCATTCCGGCGGCGTTGATCCGATAGCGTGTAGGTGGAAGCGATCGCGGGGAAGCATATCGACCAAGCCCTTGACGCGAAGGGGTCCGAACACGTTCGGGGAATGCCGATCTCCAAGGTGTCACACCAGTCGGACTGGCTCGCCAAGCGTATCA
>DASYBP010000254.1:0-3349 GCA_036500715.1 Rhodopila sp. | reverse complement strand
GGCTCGATCATGGCGAAATGGTGCCTGTCCAGGCACCAGGAAAGCTTCCTGTACGAGCACTTCGACGAAATCTGCGACATCATGCGGAAGTACGACGTTTCGTTCTCCCTGGGTGACGGACTGCGACCGGGATCGAACGCGGACGCCAACGATGCGGCGCAGTTCGCCGAGTTGGAGACGCTTGGCGAGCTGACGAAGATCGCCTGGGCAAAGGGTTGCCAGGTGATGATCGAGGGCCCCGGCCACGTGCCGATGCACAAGATCAAGGTCAACATGGACAAGCAACTGCGTGAGTGCGGCGAGGCTCCGTTCTACACACTGGGGCCGCTGACAACCGATATCGCGCCAGGCTATGACCACATTACCAGCGCGATCGGGGCGGCGATGATCGGGTGGTACGGCACAGCGATGCTGTGCTACGTGACACCGAAGGAGCATCTGGGGCTGCCGGATCGGGACGACGTCAAGACAGGCGTCATTACGTACCGTATTGCGGCGCACGCCGCTGATCTGGCCAAGGGGCATCCAGCGGCGAAGCTACGCGATGATGCGGTCAGTCGCGCTCGGTTCGAATTCCGGTGGGAAGATCAATTCAACCTGTCGCTCGATCCGGATACGGCACGATCGTTCCACGATCAGACGCTGCCGAAGGAGGCGCACAAGGTGGCGCATTTCTGCTCCATGTGCGGACCGAAGTTCTGCTCGATGCAGATCACGCAAGACCTGCGGTCGGAGGCGGAGCGGATGGCCGGGATGGAGGCGAAGAGCGCCGAATTTGCCGAAGCCGGCAAGGAGATCTATTTGCCGCAGCAGGCAGCGGAATAGAGGCGACGCACCCGCGATGACAGAACCCAGGGCAGCGCTGATGGCGATTGGTCAGCTGGCGGATTCCGAGATCGATATCGGGAACGCTGCCCTGCAACTCGCGCGTGTGGATGCACCCGACGCCGATTGGCGGGCAGCGGCACGGCACCTGTCCGACCTGGCGCACGGCGCAGTGCTGCGCGCCGCCGCCCTCGATACCGACGATCTGCCCGCCCGGGCGACGGCGCTGGCCGATTTGCTGGTGCGGGAATTTGATTACGTCGGCGATTTGGAGACTTATGACGATCCGGCGAACGCCAACCTGATCCGGGTGACCGAGCGGCGGCGCGGATTGCCGGTGGCGCTGGGTGTGTTGTGGCTGCACTCGGCGCGGGCCGCGGGCTGGGGCAGCCACGGGGTGGACTTTCCGTCACATTTCCTAGTCGCGCTGGAAGGTCACAAGACGCAGGTCGTGCTCGATGTATTCAACGGCGGCCAGATCATGTCGGCGCGGGAACTGCGGGCGTTGCTGAAACGGGTCGAAGGGGATCAGGCGGAGCTGCGACCCGGGCTGCTGCAGCCAATGAGCACGCGGCGGGTTTTACTTCGGTTACAGAACAACGTTATGACGCGGCGGCTGGAGGTCGGCGACTTGCGTGGCGGCCTGCGCTGCACTGAGGACATGCTGCTGATCGCGCCAGACCAGGCGGAGCTTTGGCGTCAGGCGGGGATCATGAACCAACGGCTGGAGCAGGTGGCGGCGGCGCGGGACTGCTATCAGCGCTTTCTGGATCTGGTGCCGGAAGGGTCGGTGGCGAACAGCGTAAGGGTGCAACTCGATATTCTGAAGTCGATGCTGAATTAGGGGCTGTTCGGGTCGCCCCTCCGCCGGTCGGCCGGGCGCGTTGACGCTCATACGCTCCCGCGCTTACAGTATCGCGCATCAGAGAAGCGCGATACGTCGCACTTTGCTTGGAGTGGCCGATTCAAGCGGAAAATCGTGAGTGCTCGATCGCGATCGGACACCAGCTTGCGGATCTCATCAGTCTCGGGAGAAACGGGTCATGGCAACCAAACTCAAGGCGCGCATCGACGCCGGCAAGGCGAACGTCAATGGGTGGCTGGCGATCCCGTCGGGCTTCTCGGCCGAGGTGATGGCGCAGTGTGGCTGGGACAGCGTTACCGTCGATATGCAGCACGGCGTGCAGGACTATCAGTCGATGGTGCAATGCTTCCAGGCCATGCAGGCGCACCCGGTTACTCCGATGGTGCGGGTGCCGTGGAACGAGCCCGGCATCATCGGCAAGGCGCTGGATGGCGGCGCGATGGGCGTCATTTGCCCGATGGTGAACACCGCAGCTGAGGCGAGGCAATTGGCCGACGCCTGCCTGTATCCTCCCTCCGGCAAGCGCAGCAATGGCCCGATCCGGGCGGCGATGTACGGTGAGGCGAGCAGCTATCAGGCGACCGCGAACAACGAGATTTTGGTCATTCCAATGATCGAAACGCAGCAGGGCATCGACAACATCGATGAGATCCTGACGGTGCCTGGGATCAACGGCATCTATATTGGGCCGTCGGACATGGGTCTGTCGCTGGGGATGACGCCGATTCTGGACCGGGAGGAGCCGATCATTCTGGAGATCTATGGCCGGCTGCTGGCATCGTGCAAGCGGCATGGCAAGTTCGCCGGGATTCATAACGGCACCGCCGCCTATGCCGCTCGGATGATGCAGATGGGCTTTCAGCTATGCACGATCGCCAATGACAGCGGGCTGATGGCGCGTGCGGCGCGCGAGGCCGTGGCGGCGACGCGTAAGGCGGCTGGCGACTTGGCGCATTAGGGCCTGCCGGACTGACTTATGTTAGCGCGGGCGGGTTTGGATTGGGCGTCGCGGATGGCCGGGTCAAGCCCGGCCATAAAGTCGTGGGCGGCCGGGCCAAGCCCGGCAATGACACGGTGGTGATAAGTGCCGGACACCGATTCGCTTATTAGCGGGTCGGACGGGGTGGGGTTTGGGTGTAGTCGTAGAAGCCTCGGCCGGTCTTTCGGCCGTACCAGCCGGCTTCGACGTACTTCACCAGCAGGGGGCACGGGCGGTACTTGCTGTCGGACAGGCCCTCGTACAGCACCTGCATGATCGACAGGCAGGTGTCGAGACCGATGAAATCCGCCAGTTCGAGCGGCCCCATAGGATGGTTGGCGCCCAACTTCATCGAGGTGTCGATCGCCGATACCGAACCGACACCTTCATATAGCGCATAGACCGCTTCGTTGATCATCGGCACCAGGATGCGGTTGACGATGAAGGCGGGGAAATCCTCGGCGACGGCGCTGACTTTGCCCAGTGTCTGAGCGAGGTTCTTCACCGCCTCGAAGGTCGGCTGGTCGGTGGCGATGCCGCGGATGATCTCCACCAGCTTCATCACCGGCACCGGGTTCATGAAGTGCATGCCGATGAACTTTTCCGGCCGGTCGGTCGCCGCGCCCAGCCGGGTGATGGAGATCGACGACGTGTTCGACGCCAACACGCAGGACGGCTTC
>DASYBP010000253.1:0-4026 GCA_036500715.1 Rhodopila sp. | reverse complement strand
GGTTTGGCAGCCCATGCCAGGGCTGCCGACAAATCCGAGGTGGCGGTGTCCCGACGTAAAACCCATGGCTTTAAATGCCGCTGTGAAGATTGGGCCGCCGCCCCGGAGCTTCGCCGACGATGCGCATGACTGCATCATGGTGCGATCCGCAAAACAGATCGACCGAATACAAGGCTGTGGCGCGACTTCTGTGCCACCGATGGCGAGCTCCCCCTCGGATCATGTCGTGCCGATCATCGGTGAAAGGAGAGCCTCCACAAAACAACAACAACGTCGAATGACCTTTGTACGTCGCGGCGACAAATTATGATGGCTCGGTCTGCGCATTCGCCGTCAAGCCCCGCGCCTTCGGCGCGCCGCAAGCGGCTTTGGGGCTTGACTGCTCAGCGCAGCCGAGCGAGGGCTGTCCATGCCGCAAATGCAATCTGGTGACGTGACAAAATGACTCAACAGCACCGCCACTCTCTACTTGACACCGATAGGCCCCATACAAGGGTTTCGGACGACGGCCGACCGGGACGATGCGGCTTGCACCGCGGCCGTCGTCCGAAAGCCTCCAGTGAAGGAACGCGCGTGATGTTGGGGGCAACGGCCCGCCGCGCACTATGGAGATTTGATCGCGCGGCTGTGGATGTGCGGAAGTCGGCGGGGCTTGGAGATAACGTTCCTGTGCCCGCTGGTTTGGGCGATCGGCTTTGATTGAGTGTCATTGACGGTGCGTTTCGGGGATGCAGGCGGTGGGGAATGCAATGTCGGACCCGTGTTCGGCCGAACAGCGGCATATCCGGTCATTGACCAGCGAGAAAAGCCCTTGGTGGTTCGGGTGCGGAATGTTTCGGTTTCGCTCATGAGGTATCGATCCTCATTGCCGTCGGCTTGTAGCGAGGCTGGCAGCCGGCCTCGAAGGTTTCAATGACGAACATGCGGCCGCCACAGCAGGGGCAAGGCTGGGCGAGTGGCTGGGGCGCCGAGGGATCGATTTCGACCGCTGCTTCGGCCACGGGCGTTGCCAGTCCCAGGAGTTCGCGCACTCGCGTGATGGTCTCGGCGCGGCTCGCGCTGGCGAACAAGCCGTAGTGGCGGATGCGATGGAAGCCTTTGGGCAGCACGTGGATCAGAAAGCGGCGGATGAACTCGCCGACGTCGAGCGTCATCGTCGTATATCGGCCGGGGCCTTCGATCCTGTAATCCTTGACCTTGAACGTGACGCTCCGCTGGTCGACTGCGATCAGGCGGCTGTTCGAGATGGCGACGCGGTGCGTGTAGCGTGACAGATAGGCGAGCACGGCCTTCGGGCCCGCGAACGGGCGCTTGGCGTAGACGAACCAGCGCTTCTTGCTGAGCGGGGCGAGGAACGCCGCGAACGTGTTGGCATCGGCCAGATGCGCGTACGAGCCGAGGAACTGCAGCCTGCCTGCTCCGTGTGCCGCCAGAAGCTTCTCCAGCATCAACCGCCGAAACAGCTTCGACAGAACGCGCACGGGCAGCAGGAAGTTCGGTTTGCATGAGATCCAACGGCTGCCATCCATGGCGAGCCCGCCGCCCGGCACGATCATGTGCAGGTGCGGATGATGGGTCATGGCCGAGCCCCAGCTGTGCAATACCGACGTGATGCCGATGCGGGCTCCAAGGTGCTTCGGGTCAGCCGCGATGGCGAGCATCGTCTCCGACGAGGCCTTGAACAGCAGATCGTAGATCACGGCCTTGTTCTGGTAGGCGATGTCGCCAATCGCCGACGGCAGCGTGAAGACGACGTGGAAGTAGGCAATCGGGAGCAGTTCGGCCTCGCGCGCCGCCATCCACAGGCGTGCTGCCGCGCCCTGGCACTTCGGGCAGTGCCGGTTGCGGCAGCTGTTGTAGGCGATCGTGGTGTGGGCGCAGTCCTCGCAACGCGCGACGTGTCCGCCGAGCGCCGCGGTGCGGCAGCTCTCGATGGCGCTCATCACCTTGAGTTGGAGCAGGCTGACGTGACCGCGGTTGGCATGACGCCACGCGGCCCCGTGGTCGTGGAAGACATCCGCGACCTCCAGAGCTGGACGGGCCATGTGGGCCCGTTACGCCGGCGGCTCGTCCTTCTTCTTCGGCACCAGAGGCGTGAGCCTGTCCAGAGGGCTCATGACCTCACGAATGATGTTGGTGGCCACCTGGGTGTAGCGCGCCGTGGTGTCGAGCTTGGAATGTCCGAGCAAGACCTGAATCACACGAATGTCGATGTTCTGCTCGAGCAGGTGCGTGGCGAAGCTGTGTCTGAGCGTGTGCGGGGCCACCCATGCGGGCAGCTCAGCCCGCGCGGCGGCCATGTGGCAGACCCGATTGAGCTGTCGCGTCGTCATCGGGTTGATGCGGTCGCGGCCGGGGAACATCCACACCTGGGGGTGCGCGATGCGCCACCAGTCGCGCAGCAGCTCCAACAGCTGCGGTGACAGCATGGCATGGCGGTCTTTGCGGCCTTTGCCCTGGTCTACGCGGAGCATCATGCGCTTGGAATCAATATCGCAGACCTTCAGCGCGACCACCTCCATGGCGCGCAGACCAGCACCGTAGGCAACGCTGAGCGCCGCCTTGTGTTTGGGTCCGGGTGCGGCCTCCAGCAGGCGCAGCACCTCTTCGGGCGAGAGCACGCGTGGCAGCTTGCGCGGCTCGTAGACGAACACGAGATGGCGCGTCGTCTCCGGCCGGTCGAGTGTCACCTTGAAGAAGAACCGCAGCGCGGTCACAGTCGCGTTGATGGTCGGTGGTTGCACACCGGTCTCGGTCAGATGCAGCTGGAACGCGCGCAGCTCTTCCGCCGTCGCGGTGTCGGGCGAACGGCCGAGGAAGGTCGCGAGCCGCTTGACGGCGCGGATATATTCGCGTTGCGTATCGGGCACGAACCTGCGCATGTTCATGTCTTCGAGCATGCGTTGGCGCAGCGGGCTGATGGGCTTCTTGCTCATTGGGGGCTCCTGTCTTGAGGTTGGAGTGCTTGACCCCTCGATCCTCAAGACGGAGCGCCCGCCCGTCATCCGCGTTTGATCAAATGATTATTGCGCTAGACGCAATGCGCAGACCTCGCCGCCGCACCCTCCCGCGCGAGCGGGTTCGTTCGTTGACCCCTTTCCAGACATGCGCCGCCAAGCCGAGTTGCCGATGGCTCGCAGAGGTACACGGCAGCGGCGCGCGCGGCGGCGGATGCAAAGTTGTGACCACGCGGCCACGGCAGGCGAAAATCGTACACCGACGCTCTGTGGAAGGCTGAAAACGCCTTGCCGGGAAATGTCATAAAGTTGGATCGTTGTTGCTGGGGACGTCCACGGAAGCAAGCCAGACGAGTTGAGTATGGGATTCGACGGATGACCCAGTACGTGCGGCGGGGAGCACCGTGTAGGGGATTGGGGGCGTTCGCTGCATGGCCGCTGGCTGTGACGATTGCTGTCGCAGATTTCACGCTGGCCGTTCGCCGCGTTGCCCTTGATGTTTCCAACACGCGTTGGCTGGCCCGCGGGGTTTTTTCGGCTGCAGTGGCCGTGGTCATACTGGCATTGACAACTGCCCCAGGCGTTGCGGCTGATCCTAACAGCGGGGCCTGCGGGCTAATCTGCAACGGCGCGAACGGCGTAAGCGGTGGCACCCCTGGTGAGGCCGATGGTCAGGGCGGGGGTGTGCAATTGGGCAACGGCGGCAACGGCGCCACCAGCAATGGCGGCGCCGGTGGTGTCGGCGGTAACGCCAACGTCATGGGTAATGGTGGTGGTGGTGGTGGCGGCGGCGCCGGTGGCGTCTTCACGAACGTGACCATCAACGCCGCGATCACCGGCGGCGCCGGTGGTGCCGGCGGCCAGGGCGGTATTACTTTTGGTGCTGGTGGTGGTGGTGGCGACGGCGGTGCAGGTATCATAGGAGGGGGCAGTCTCAGCATCAACGCCGCAGTCACCGGCGGCGCCGGTGGTGCCGGCGGTAGCGCCGGGGGGACTAGTCTAGTTTCTGTCGCGAAACGCCTGCATTTGTTCCGAGGAGTGTCGGTTTCCCAATAAAATTAGGGTAAAC
>DASYBP010000252.1:0-3731 GCA_036500715.1 Rhodopila sp. | reverse complement strand
TGTGTTCAGTCCGGGTGATACTCACGGCTGCGCCCATTCGGTGTCTCCAGGATGCGAATCGTCCTGGTCTGCTATCGAATCGGAAAACCCAGCCGCTGGGAACCCCCTCCCCAGTGAGTCGGGGTCAGCGCGAGTTGGTATGAGACATGGATATCAGCTAGGTGGCATTTCCGAATCCGCACCGCGACGGCGCATTATTAGAATTTAAAAAGCTTTCGGTAATTTCTTCGAAGCCCGCCGAATCAGTGGCTTACAATTTCCGTAAGTCAGGACCGAACTAATCCCTTGCGGCAGCGGCGCCATGGGTGAGAAGGACAACGGTTTTGCTGGCGCTCGTTGCCCCCGTCATCAGATGAAGGCCAGTGCGATCAGCGCCGGTTCATTGTCGACGGTCTGACTAAGCAACTTGGTTGGAACCCGCTGGTAAAAGAGCGGGCCGCCTGACTTTTCCGACACACCACATCAAGCTTCGCCGCTATGCCCTCGAAACCCAGTCACAACAACATACAGTTCGCTCGATTCCTTGCGGCTGGACGGTGGCTTGGCGTGACGGACATTGACAAACTTGCGTTTCATTAGATCGAGGATCGGTTTTTCCGAGCCGCCCTGGAACACCTTGGCGACGAACGCGCCACCGGGCGCCAGGATGTGGATGGCAAAGTCCAGGGCCAACTCGGCGAGGGCGACGATCCGGATATGATCGGTCGATGCATGCCCCGTGGTGTTAGGTGCCATATCGGACAGCACCAGATCGGCCCTCCCGCCCAGTTCGGCGGTCAGGCGTCGCGGCATGTCGGGATCGGTGAAATCGCCCTGCAGGGTCGAGACGCCCGGGATCGGATCGATCGGCAGCAGATCCATCGCCAGCACGGACGCCCCGCGCTTCACCGCGACCTGACTCCAGCCGCCCGGTGCCGCGCCCAAATCAATAACGCGGGCGCCTTTCCGGATCAGGTGAAATTTGTCATCCAGTTCCAGCAACTTGAAGGCTGCCCGCGAGCGCCAGCCTTGTTGCCGGGCAGCCGCGACATAGGGATCGTTGAGCTGCCGCGCGAGCCAGCGGGCCGATGCGGGCGTTCGGCTTTTTGCGGTCTTGACCGGCACCCATAGCCCGCGGGAGCGGGGCATCACCGGAGATTTCGCCATCAGCGGCAGCCGTGGCGGCGCCCCTGGCGCAACCGATCGGCGCGCATCAGCCGCAGCAGGAGGCCTTCGCGCAGGCCGCGGTCGGCGACGATGACGTGCGGCGCCGGCCAGAGTCGGGTAATCGCGGCGAACACGGCGCAGCCAGGCAGAACAAACTCCACCCTGTCGGGACCGACGCAAGGGTGCGACATCAGCCCTTCGCGGCCGAGGTCTCGAAGGTGGGACAGCGCCGCGGCGGCCTCCTGGCTGCACAGTTCGATGCCGTCCACGGCGATGCGGCGATAGCGTTCCAGATTCAGTGCGACACCGGCTAGCGTGGTGACCGTGCCGCTTGTGCCAAGCAGCCGGACGCCGCCGTCGCGGATTTCGCGGGCGATGCAGTGGATGCGTTCAAAAGGGCGCAGGCGGTCGACAACGTCGGTGACCATCGCCTCAAACCCGTCCGCGGTAAAACCGGCCGCGCCCCACCGCTCCGCCAGGGTCACCACGCCGACCGGCAACGAGTCATAGCCTATCAGCTGGGGATGACCATCGGTCAGGCGCACCCATGCCAGCTCGGTCGAGCCGCCGCCGATGTCGAACAGCAGCGCTCGGCGGCCATCGCAAGGCAGCAGCGGCGTGCAGGATTCGAGCGCCAGTTCGGCTTCCTCGCGCGACGAAATGATGCCGAAGTCGAAGCCGGTCTCCTGCTTGATCCGGCACAGGAACGCCGGCCCGTTGGTCGCACGCCGGCAGGCCTCGGTGGCGATCGCCCGCACCCCGCGCACTGGCCGGCGTGCCAGGCGGTTGGCACAGGCCTGCAGCGCGCCGATCGCGCGGTCCATGGCGGCTTCGTTCAGTTTGCCGGTGCTGTGCAACCCCTCGCCCAGCCGGACGATACGGGAGAAACTGTCCAGAACACGGAAACCGCCCGCGGCGGGGGTGCCGACCAGCATGCGGCAGTTGTTGGTGCCGAGGTCGAGGGCGGCGAAAGCCGGTCCGAACGGGCGGCGTGACGGCTCGGCCGGCGCTTCGCAACACGGCGCGGCGGCGTCAAGCTCTGCTGGGGCCTGAACCGGCATCATGGCAGGATTGTCAACCGACTTGGGGTAAGGGGCAAGCATCTAGTGCGATTCGGTGGCAATTCCGATGCCATCTGTCGCTTTTTTCACCGCCCCGTTTCATCCTTGCAGGAAATCGCGCGGTGCTGGCCGGTGGAAAGCGTTCGACAAATGGGCCTTTGTGCTGCGGCTGATCCACCTTGACACACTGGCGCCAACGCAGACTACTCCGGGCGACCGTGGAGGATCTGATGGACGCGCTCGAACGCCTCCGGCAATCGCCCCTGCCCTTCGCGACGTTGCTCGGCATCCAGTTCACGAGTGCCGCGCCGGAGCGCGTAACAGGGGAACTGATCGTCCGCGATGTGCTGTGCACGCGGCCGGACATCCTGCATGGTGGCGCGATCATGGCGTTCGCCGATACGCTGGGTGCGGCCGCCACCATCCTCAATCTGGCCGACGGCACGGGGACGACGACGATTGAATCGAAAACCAACTTCCTGGCGCCGGCGCCGATAGGAAGCAAGATCCACGGTGAAACGTTGGCGGTGCATCGCGGTCGGCGCACGATGGTCTGGCAAACCAAGATCACGAACGAAGCGGGTCGAACGCTCGCGCTGGTGACGCAAACGCAACTGGTGCTCGAGCCGGTGAAATCGTGACCCTGCGAAATCGTGATCGGGACGCAGTCGATCCCTGGTCAGGTGGCCGAATCCGACCAGCGGGAGATAGGTTCCGGGTGTGAGACACGCCACCCGCCACCGCCCCTCGCTTTGACCTCTCTGGCGGCCATGTGAGCACGGCGAAGCAAGGTACGGACATCCTCTATACTGCCCGGCTGCCGGCTGGCGATCCCGACCGAGAACGTCACGGTTTGGCCGTCGGACACGTCCCGGAGCGATCGGCGGGAGCAGAGCGCTTCCGCGCGTTCGGCCGCCGTGAGATGGTCCATGCCGTCGAGCCAGAGCGCGAACTCATCGGCGCCCACACGTGCGACCAGGTCGCTGGGGCGGACGAGATTGCGCAACGCCCCGGCCAGGCGAGTGAGCACGCGGTCCCCCTGCTCGCGGCCAGATGTGAGATTGACCCCGCGCAGATCGTCGATATCGATCAGGATGAGCGTGCCGACCACGACGTCCAGGTCGAGCCGTTCGATATGGCGATCGGCTTCGTCGAGAAACCAGCGGCGATTTGGCAGGCCAGTCAGACGGTCAATGCCGACTTGTCCCATGCTGCCGCCAACTGCGACGCGCAGCAGCATGGCGACCGCGGCGACGAGGGGATGATCGGCATCGGTCCAGGGGCGGGCCCGTGGCGCCCGCCATAAGAGCAGGCCGCCCGGTCGGTTCGGTGGCAGCACCCACGGACAGGCGAGGATCGGACGCCGGTTCGGGGCGATGACGTGGGACAGGCCACCGGGCGTGTCGTCCAGAAGCGTCCGCCCAAGATCGATAGTTGCTGAACCGCCGCCACCGAGATGATAGGCAAGGGGGGTGTCGGCCGCATCCGGGCTCAGGTCGAGGACAGCAAGACCTTCAAGGTCGG
>DASYBP010000251.1:0-2426 GCA_036500715.1 Rhodopila sp. | reverse complement strand
GGCGATCATGGGGGTCGGGATCGGCCGTCCGTTTCATTTCCAACAATTCCAGATCCCAGATGAGGCTCGCGTGGCTCGGTTTCGTGAGCAGATCGATCTGATTCGTGCGCTTTGGCGCCAGGACAAGGTGACGCATCACGGTCGTTTCTATCAGGTGGACGATGCCAGTCTGGGCATGCGGCCGGTGCAGAGTCGGTTGCCGATCTGGATGGGTACCAGCAATCCGAACGCGATCCGCAGAGCAGCGGCCATAGCCGACGGATGGATGGGGGCGGGCGGCTCCAGCACCGACGACTTCCGCCGCGCGGTGCCGCTGCTGCGGGAGGCGCTGGAAAAGGCTGGGCGCGATCCGGGCGGGTTCCCGCTGTCGAAGCGTGTTTTCATCGCGGTGGACGATAGGCCTGAAGTTGCCAGGGCCGAATTGCATCGCTGGTACACCGAGGTGTACAGCAATCCTTCCGGTACCGACACATCCGGCGTCCACGGCACGGTGGAGCAGGTGCGGGAAAAGTTGGCGGCGATCATTGCATTGGGGGCTAACCACTTGGTGCTGAATCCGATCGCCCGCTATGCGGAGCAGCTTGAGGCGCTGGCGGCAGTGGTCGGGCTGGCCTGATCGCGGTCTGGGTTGGGCGGGGCTTCGTTGCGCCGCGGGCCGCCGGCGTCGGGTCGGTCGGATCGGCGGTCGGATTTGGCGTGGGGCAGTCGCTGTCGGTAAGCTGACCCACGACCCGGACAGAGGACGCGCCCAGGATGAACGACCAGGTTGCCGAAGACCCGCAGACGATCCTGGACCGCATACAGCAACAGGCATCGCGGTATGAGACCCAGTGCGGGGCCGGGAAAATGGTCTGGCACCTGTGGGATCAGTCCGGGGGCGCGGCGCCGGTGGTTGCCCTGTTTCATGGCGGCGCGGGATCGTGGCGGCACTGGATCCGCACCATTCCGGCCCTTGTGCCGACGTACCGCGTTCTCGTCCCTGACCTGCCCGGTCTGGGGGAATCGGATTTTCCGCCGGATGCCGACGACGCCTATGCCATCGCCGGCATCGTTGCGGACGGCGTTGACGCGATTGTCGGCGCGGCGACGGCCTATGACGTTGTCGGCTTCTCCTTTGGCAGCACCATGGCGGCCTGTGTCGGCGCCCTGCGTGGCAAACGGGTGCGCTCGGTGACGGTTATCGGCTCGTCTGGCGTCGGTGCGTTGGGATCGGCGGTGAACCTCGAGAAAGTCCGCCATCTGGCGGGGCAGGAGCGGCGTGATACCCACCGCACCAACCTCAACCGTCTGATGATCGCCGACCCGGCGAAGATCGACGACCTGGCTCTGGAGATCCAGGACTGGAACACTGTCCGGTCACGCCTGCGCACACCGGCGATCTCGCGCAGCGGCGTGATCATGGGGGCGATCGACCGGCTGCAGTCGCCGCTGAATGGCGTGTGGGGCGAACTCGATGCGCCGGCCAACCCGCGGGGGCCGGAGCGGGCGGCGATCCTGCGGGCGCATCGTCCGGAAGCCGATGTTCGGGTGATCCCGAGGACAGGTCACTGGGCGGCGTACGAAGCGGCCGATACGGTCAACGCCATGCTTCTGGACATGCTGGCGCGCACGCGGCCCTGATATTCCGCGCGGGGGGGAAGCAGACGATGGAAGAACGATCCAGCGGGCCGGGTGAGATGATCGGGAGCGCCGGGCCGGGGATGCTCGCGGGTCTGCGGGTTATTGAAGTCGCGGATGAACGCGCTGAATATACTGGATTGCTGCTCGCGGGCCTGGGCTGCGACGTGGTGAAGATCGAGCCGCCGGAGGGCAATGCCACGCGGCGCATCGGCCCGTTTCTGCATGATGAGGCCGGGGCGGAGCGGTCGCTGTTCTTCTGGACCTATAATCGCGGCAAGAAGTCGGTGGTGCTGGACATCCACTCGCGGCCGGAGGCGCTGCTGCGTCTGCTGGATGGCGCCGACATCCTGCTCGATGCATCGTGTGGCGCATTGAATACTGCCATCGGCTTGGATCGGGACGCGCTGGGCGCGCGGTTTCCGGCGTTGATCACGGCGCGGATGACACCGTTCGGCGATGACGGGCCCTGGGCGGACTTCAAGGGATCCGACCTGATCCACCTCGCGCTGGGCGGGGTGATGATGAACTGCGGGTATGATCCCGATCCGAACCGGGAGTACGATACGCCGCCGATCGCACCGCAGGTCTGGCACGCCTACCACATCGCAGGCGAGCAGCTGGCCGCCGGGATCGTTGCTGCGCTGATCGCGCACCATCGCACCGGCCTGGGGCAGGACGTTTCGATTGCGGTGCATGAGGCGGTGTCGAAGAATCCTGAGCTGGACATCATGAACTGGGTGATGCGCCGGGTGCCGCTGTGGCGCCTGACGTGCCGGCATGCGCTGGAAATACCGAACCACTCGCCC
>DASYBP010000250.1:0-1506 GCA_036500715.1 Rhodopila sp. | reverse complement strand
AACCTAGTCGCCCGCCATGCGCTGACCGACGCCGAGGTCCACGCCCCCTCCCTGCCGGCGCTGCTCCTGGAACGGTTCACCGCCGTTCGGCCGTTGCTGGATTTCGGCTGGGCGGCGGTGGATGGATGACGGCCCGGACTTCGGCCAACCCCTAAGAACACGAGGCGATCCTAGGCGTCCTCAGCTCGGCGATCTAATACCAACGGCCTGACGCGTTGACTCCTTCGAGAATGTGTTTGGAGCGGCTCGAGGCGGCGTGATTCGCTTCTCCCACTGGGAGACAAGGTCATGACGGTATCGATCACACGGAAAGATTTGAGCGCTGCGGATCTACGGCGGGAGGCCGGACGGACATCGGATGCTGGGGCAGCCCGGCGAATGCTGGCGATAGGCTTGGTCCTGGAGGGAAGTTCGCGCGCTGATGCGGCGCGGCGGTGCGGGATGGATCGGCAGACGTTGCGTGATTGGGTACATCGGTTCAATGCGGAAGGCGTGGCGGGTCTGTCGGACCGGCCCCACGCAGGCGGCGTGCGAGCCCGCCTATCGCCGGCACAGCAGGAACAGGTGGCCGATTGGGTTCGGGCCGGCCCGGTGTTGGAAAAGGACGGGGTCGTGCGCTGGCGGCGGATTGATCTGCAGGCGAAAATCGCCGAAACGTTCGGGCTGCACTTGCACGAGCGGAGTGTCGGCAAGCTGTTGCGGCGCCTGGGGTTTCGGCACATCTCGGTACGTCCGAGGCACCCGCGGGCAGAGGTTTCCGCCCAGGAGGCGCATAAAAAAACTTTGCCGCACTGGTTTCCGAAGTCATCCCGGCCCACGCCCGCGGTAAAGCCATCGAGCTTTGGTGGCAAGACGAAGCGCGGGTCGGTCAGCAGGGCAGCCTGACCTATATCTGGGCTGAGCAGGGCAGCCGTCCGCCAGCCTTACGCGACCAACGGTATGACTGGGCCTACATATTTGGTGCCGTGTGCCCCGCACGCGAAACCGGTGTTGGCCTGGTTCTGCCAGAAGCCAATGCGCAGACCATGAACTTGCACCTGGCCGAAGTCGGTCGGATGATCGCGCCGGGCGCCTTCGGCGTGATCATCCTGGACGGTGCCGGCTGGCATCAGACCGGCGGCCGACTGATGGTGCCAGCCAATCTGGCCTTGTTGCACTTGCCGCCATACTCGCCGGAACTCAACCCGGTCGAGAACGTCTGGCAGTATCTTCGGCAAAACTTCTTGAGCAACCGCGTGTTTGAAAACTATGAGGCGATCGTCGATGCCTGCTGTGAGGCCTGGAACGCACTCATGGCTCTGCCAGAACGCATCCGTTCGATAACACAGCGCGACTGGGCAAAAACGGTCAATACATAGGGCCGTTGGTATTACACGATTTTACCAAATGTGCCTGAACAAGCTTGAGGCTCAAGGTCTGTCATCGAAGCGGGCGATCGACTTGTTGTCGTCGATCACCGGCGCATTGGTTCTGGAGACCGCTCTACGTGACGGCACCGTTTTCGAT
>DASYBP010000249.1:0-3766 GCA_036500715.1 Rhodopila sp. | reverse complement strand
CTGTTTTCCGTACAGCGAGTTCCTGCCGAAGCCCGGCGCAGCCCGCGGGGTGCAGGTCGACATCGACGGAAGCAGGCTCAGTCTGAGATATCCGATGGAAGTCAATATCGTCGGCGACAGCGCAGTCACGCTGCGTCACCTGCTGCCGTCAATGTCGATCTGCACTCCGCGGGCCGCGCCAGGCTTTGGCAGGAATTCGCTGTATGGAAAACAGGACCCCACCATCAAAAAGGTGTCGCAGTGCTTCATGAGATCCCAACTCGGCTTGGTGCCGAGCAGGCCGATCGAGCCGGTCACCCAAGGGAGATCGTCTGGGAGAGCCGCCTTGCCGAGCAGCGCCTTGGCGACGCCGGCGCCCAGGCGATTCGCGACGGCGATGACCTCGTCGGTGGCCTTCAGCGCGCCGGCGCCCACCAGGATCGCCACCTTTTTGCCGGCGTTCAAAACCTCGGCCGCGCGGTGCAGATCGCCTTCATACGGCACGATCCTCGGATCGGCGTAGCCGACGCCCGAATGCAGCGTGCCATGCTTTCTTGGGGGCTCCTGGTAGGGCATGTCCTGCAGGTCGTTCGGCACGACCAGCGCGGTGACCCGGCGCTCCGCCTTCGCGATACGAACTGCCCGGTCCACCAGATGCCGCATCTGCGCGGGCGCAGAGGCCTGCTGCACGAAGGCGCCCGCCACGTCCTTGAACAGGCTAACCAGATCGACTTCCTGTTGATAGTGCCCGCCGATGGCGGTGCGGGCCTGCTGGCCGGCGATCGCCAGCACGGGCATGTGATCGAGACGGGCGTCGTACAGGCCGGTGACGAGATGCGATGCACCGGGCCCCGAGGTGGCGATGCACACACCAAGCTCGCCGGTGAATTTAGCATGGGCCGTAGCCATGAACGCGGCCATTTCCTCATGCCGCACCTGGGTAAAGCGGATCTTGTCCTCACCGAAACGGTTCAACGCGCCGAGAAGCCCGTTGATCCCGTCGCCCGGGTAACCGAAGACGCGACGCACGCCCCATTGATAGAGCCGGTCCCAGAAGAAATCCCCAACCGTCTGCGCCATGTCCGCCACTCCCCGTATCCGACGACACAGCGGGAACCATCCGGATGAGAGCCGGTTCCCGGGATAGCGGCTAATTCATGCAACCATGGGTTCAAGCGGACTCCAGGATCCCGGCATGCGCTCGTGCAACGCCACACCCGAGTATTGGCGGACGCCGTGACGATCGCAAAGGTTTGCGGGATGCTGCCATCGGGCGCCGGCCAGCAGCCCGCCGCACCCGGCGTTGCCGCATCCCTGCGTACCGCGTGGCGGCCCGAATCGTGGGAGCGCTTACGCTTTCAGGCTTTGCCGTCCCACTCGGACCGGCGCCATTCGGATCGGCACGCCCTCAGCCGTCCTGGCCCCCGAAGCCAATTCACCCGCTCAGCCGACGGCATCTAGACCGCGCAACGCGGTCTATTATTGTGCGGTCTATTATTATATTAAACGGCTATTATATTAAACGGCGCGACGCTTGATCCCTACGTCCCTCAGGCAGATCCCGCGACGTAGGCGGTCAGGCTCTCCACCATCGCGTCCTGCGACATTATCCGAGCCTTGACCACGTCGCCGATGCTGATCAGGCCAATCAGGGTGCCATGGTCAACCACCGGAAGATGCCTGAAGCGGCCAACCGTCATCATCTGCATCGCCTGTTCCACCGTCGTGTCCGGATGAGCCAGTTGCACGGTGCGCGTCATCAGTTGCCCGGCGGTCATCTCCAGCGTGCGGGCACCATTTGCCGCAAGGGCGCGAACGATATCGCGCTCACTGACGATGCCAAGCATCTGCTCCGTCGTGTCCATCACCAACACCGCGCCGATGCGACGCTCTGACAACAACTGCGAGATTTCGGCCACGGTGGTAATCGGATCAACCGTCGATACCTGATAACCCTTGTGCTTTAGGATGGCAGCAACCGTCGACATCACCCTGCTCCTGTCTAAGCGGGCTGTCGCTTCGGTTCCCTATCGGATATTTTAATCTACCGAACCGGCACCCGCACCATTCGCCAAGGGGTCAGCATGCGCGTTATCGGCGCCAATATGCAAATTTTAGCAGTGCAGTGCAGCAATTCCCGCTACCACAACGTACTACCGGCCATCAGCCCGGCTACCAACAGCACCACGAACACCACAATTGCGATAAAGAACAGAATGCGCGCGATATCAGCCGACGCGGCGGCAATACCCCCAAAGCCAAATATCGCCGCTACGATCGAGACGACGAGGAAGAACAGAGCCAACCGCAGCATGACGAGTTTCCGTTTCCAGAGGAAAGGCGCACCAAGGTGATTGGATTATGCGCCTTTCGTTCCTGTCAGACAGTCACACGTCCTTTACCGCCGATCACTCTGCCGCCACCAGATGTGGCGCCGACGGTGACAGTTGCGTTTCAACCAGATCGGCGAAGTGCCCCTGGCGCGCAAGCAACGAACTGAAGTTGCCTTGCTCCACGATCCGGCCGTTGTCGAACACAAGGATTTCATCGGCATCGCGGACCGTCGAAAGCCGGTGCGCGATCACGAACGTTGTCCGCCCGGCCATCAGGGTCTTCAGCGCCTTGCCGACGCGCGCTTCCGTCGCGGCGTCCAACGCGCTGGTCGCTTCGTCCAGGATCAGGATCGGCGGGTTCTTCAGCAACGCCCGCGCAATGGCCAGACGCTGGCGCTGACCGCCTGACAGCGTCGTGCCGCGCTCGCCGATCAGCGTGTCATAGCCGTTTGCCTGGCGGACAATGAATTCGTGCGCGTCGGCCATGCGACAGGCCTGCTCCATCTCCTCCTCGGTCGCCTCCGGACTGCCCACCAGCAAATTGTCCCGGATCGAGCGATTGAACAGCAGGCTTTCCTGGAACACGACACCAATGTTCGACCGCAGACTGTCCAGCGTGATGTCGCGCAGATCCTGCCCGTCAATGGTGATACGTCCCGCCGTCGGATCCCACAGCCGTTGCAGCAAGCTCATTGCGGTTGACTTGCCGGCACCGGTATGACCGACCAAGGCGACGCAGGATCCGGGGTACGCCTTGAAGCTGACATCGCTGAGCACCGCCCCGCTGGCCGGATAGGCAAAACCCACGTTCTCGAACCGGACCTCGCCCCGCGGCGCCCACAGCGTCCGCGCATCCTCCTTTTCCGGAACCGAACTACGCTCATCCAGGATCCTGAAGAAATCCTCCAGCGCCGGAAGTTTGAAGAACAGCGAGGAAACAAACGACGCCGCGGTCTCCAGTCGGCCGATCAGCAGCATCGCGAAGCCCATGAAGCTGACGATCTCACCTACGCTCGCCATGCCGTTCAGGTGCAGCCAGGTGCCAACCACGACGATGGAAATCACCGCCAGCGTGCTCGAGGCGCGTGTCATCACGTTCACCAGCGCCCACCAGTTGAGCACCGGGAACTGGTGCTTGATCACCTGGTCCGCGATGTCGCTGAACAGACGCGCCTCAGCCGAAAGGCGGGTGAAGGACTGCACCACCATGACGTTGGAAAGCGCGTCCTGTGCGGTGCCAGCCAGCGACGAATTCAGGCCCTCCACCCGCCGTTGTGCAGTCTCGGTCTTCTTCACCACAATGGCCGTGAATAGCAGGAACACCCCAACCAGCACGATCAGCACGAGGCCGAGGCGCCAGTTCAGGAACAGGGTCATAGGCAGTAGCACGACGGCAGACAGGATGGTCGACAACTGGTCGCGGAAAAACACCAGCCACGTCGCGAACAGCCCAT
>DASYBP010000248.1:0-11186 GCA_036500715.1 Rhodopila sp. | reverse complement strand
GAAACCGCGATGTTGTCCGTGCCGGACTTGAAGACTAGGGGCCGTCCACACATGGTATTAGACCCTCGGCATCGACGCGCGGTTCAGGCAGCTATCGGCTGACGCCGATACGCTTCCCCACGCGACATCATGGCCCAGATGATCCGGGCCATCTTGTTGGCCAGAGCGACCGCGGCGAGCTTGCGTGGCTTGCGCTCCAGCAATTGCAGAAGCCACGCTGAGGCAGATTTGCTGCTTGGTTTGGCGCAGCGGATGACGGACATAGCGCCGACGAACAGCAATTGCCGCAATCTTTCATTGCCAGCTTTGCTGATCTTGCCCAGGCGCTGCTTGCCAGCGGTGGAACGTTCTTTCGGCGTCAGGCCCAGCCAGGCGGCGAAGTGTCGCCCGGAGGTGAAGTTCCCCGGCTCGACCGTCAGCGCCAGGGTGATCGCCCCCAGCGGTCCGACGCCCGGGATCTCGGCCAGCAACTGGCTGATCCGGGTTGGCTTTGTGCAGCGCCGCCAACTCGTCATCCACAGCCGCCACTTGCTGATCCAGCGCTTTGATATGGGCCCCCATCTGCACGAACATCGCCCGCGCCGTGCCCGGGACGGCACTGTCAGCGGCGAGTGCCGCCAGAAGGGCCGCGACCTTAACGGTCCCTTTGGCGGCCACCACACCGAATTCCGCCGCATGGCCGCGCAGGGCATTGATCGCCTGGGTGCGCTGGCCCACCAGCATCGTGCGGTGCTTGAGGATGATGCCGTGGGCCTGTTGGTCGACGGTCTTGACCGCGACCGAGGCCATGGTGGGACGTGACGCCGCATCGCTGATCGCCGCCGCGTCATTGCGGTCATTCTTGGCTCGTTTGACGAAGGGCTTGACGTATTGCGGCGGGATCAGGCGCACACGATGGCCCAACCGTTTCAACAGGCGGCCCCAGTAATGCGAGCCACCGCAAGCCTCCAGCACCACCTCGGTTGCCTCCTGCTGGCCAAAGAAGCTCTCAACCTGGGCGCGCTTGAGCTCGCGGCGCAAGACCGGGCGTTCCTGCTCATCGACACCGTGTCGCGTGAACACGTGCTTGGACGTATCGATCGCAATGCGCTTAAACTTCATGAGGACGGTCCTTGGTTGATGGACGACAACTCAACTTTGGCACGAGATGCCGTCAGGCCGTCCACCCCAACAATCGTCGTTGACGACGATTGCCGGCTATCCACAACTTGACTCGATGCCGGCGGTGCAGCCATGCCGCCGGCATTCGCTTATCCGTGGGTGCCAACCCTGCAAGGCGGATCGGACGGTTACCCAGTGCCCGTTTATCGGATCCGGATGGACACTGGCAGGCGAACGCTGATCGTCACGTTCTTGTCGTCGCGCCATCGCGGCCAAGCAGTTTTGCCGCATTGCGGCGGTAAACATCGGGCCGCGAGAACCCCGCGACCGAGATCGACTCCAGCTCCTGCCCGAAATGGGTGATGGCCGACAGCGGGGCCATTGGGAAATCGGTGCCGAACAGCACGTGATCCGGTGCGGCCACCTGCATCAACGCCGCGATGGTCGAGGGGCCCGCGGACAGCGCTGTATCGTAGTAGAAACTGCCAAAGGCAGCACGGACATTGCCCACGCGCTCCGCGACGCCGGGCATCATCGAAATCGACAGCGAGACCCGAGGCACCAGGTAGGGCAATGTGCCGCCCGCGTGCGCGAGGATGAACCGCACGTCGGGGAAGCGTTTCAGGGCTCCGGAAACGATGAGGCTCGTCGCGGTACGCGTGGTTTCGAACGGAAATTCCAGCACCGAGGCCGGCGCGATGTTGGGGAGGGTGTAAACCGGGTCGTTGGGATGAATGAAAGCGACGACCTTGCGGCGGTTCAGCTCCTCCAACAGCGGGGCGAATTGCTCCTCGCCCAGATACTTGCCGTCGTAGCTGGCGAAAATGATGAAGCCGTCCACCTTCAGATGATCGAGGCAATAGGCCACCTCTTTCAGGCTTGCATCGATGTCCGGAAGCGGCAAGCTAGCAAAAGACCCGAAGCGGCCGGGGTGAAGCTGGCGCAGCTCAGCCGCGGATTCGTTGCATTTCCTGAGGAGTGTCGGCGCGTCGGGGATCGCGGGACCGGACGACACCGACAGGATTCCCTCGCGTATGCTGTTGGCATCCATCATTGCGATCGCGCGTTCGGGCGACCACTCGGGCGCCTTATGGTTCGGCATCTGACGTGCCAGCGTGTCGAGACCGATGGCATCCACGTAGACCTTTGGGAAGAAATGGTTATGCGTGTCGATTTTGCCTGATTCCATTGCGGTTGCTCCTCCACGGGAAGTTGGATCATGTCCTGGCGTTGCGCCCCCGCGGGCGGAGGGGCCGCCGACCAAGGTCAGACCGGCAGCGCCGCTCCAGCCATGATCGTCCGTCGATCGATGCCGCGGATCGTTCGGTCCACCCCCATGATGTTCCCTCTGTTTGTCATGCTCTCAGAATGTGATCGTTGCATCAGACTGGTTTGACCTCGCGGCCGAGGACGGTCCGCATGACCTGGCGAAGCGCGCTGGCTGGGTCATTTGGTAATCCCAACGATCTCCAGGCGATGAAGCGGTCCGGACGCACCAGAACGCAGCCATGATCCGAAACATCGCGGATCTGCGTCCATTCGCCGGACAGATCGTCGAATTTCTGGCGCAGGCCGGCGCGGGCTTCCTTGACCTCGACGCCAAGCTCCAGAGCGACGGCTTTCGCGGCTTCGCCCCAGGCCTTGCCGCCGATTCCGGTTATCAAGGTAAAGCCCTGATAGTTGACCAGGTCGAGGGTAGACACCTGGGCCCCCGCACTCTGTAGCCACACGTGGGGAAGGTGCGAACCGGGAACCGTCGATGGATGGAAGTAGAGTTCCGGATCCCGCGTGTACTCCGGGAACGACTCTGAGGATGGAACGGCGCTGCTTCGATAGCGTTGTCCCAATTCGACGCCGAGAGCGTTGAACTGGTAGTTCATCAGATCGACGCCCGCCAACAGCGCCTTGCGGCGCTCCTCACCGCGCTTCGAATCACCAAACAGCTCAGCGATGTTGGCTTGGGCGTCCGCCTCGCTCATGCCCGGCCGCAGGCCGGCGGCGTCGGACCAGGGCTCGATCTCTCGCTGGCTCTTCATCGCCCGATCGACGACCTGGCGTCCGACCGGCTGACGCTCGTCGCTGTAGGTGTCGAGGAGACTGTCATCCGCGCGGCCGGACAGCACCAGGGCGAGCTTCCAGGCCAGGTTGTAGGAGTCCTGGACCGAGGTGTTCGACCCGAGGCCGTTCGCGGGCGAGTGGCGATGCGCGGCGTCGCCGGCCAGAAATATCCTGCCGATCCGATACCTTGCGGCAACGACATGGTTCACCTGCCAGCGCGAGATCTTTTTGATTTTGAACTCTACGCCAGGATCGCCGATCGCTTCGCGAATGTAGCCGGCGAGGACGTTCTCGTCGTCCGCGACCGGGGCCCAGCCGTGGCGGAAAAAGAACGGATTCCACTCGGTCCACGGCGTCACGCAGGGCCAGATGCTCATCCAGATTTCGGTCGATTGGGGCGTGATGAAAGCGATGGCACCCGAGCGATGGGCCGTGAACCTGGTCAGATCGACGTCAAGCCATGCGCTGACCGCTTCGCCGACGTTGAAGCTGCCCTCGAAGTCAAAGCCGGCTTCGGTGGCGACCGTGCTGCGTCCGCCGTCGGCACCGATCAGATACTTGCAGCGGATTTCGTATTCCTGGTCGTTCAGGCGGTCGCGGATGCGGGCGGTCACGCCTTCACGCGCCTGCCGCAGGGCAATCAGCTCCGAATTGAAGCGAATATCGGCGCCATGCCGCCGCGCAGCCTCCAGGATGATCGGTTCGAGCTTGTGCTGTGAGATGTTCGACATCGCGCTTGGACTGGCGCGTTGGTAGTCCGTTGTGCGGTCGATCCCACCGCCCCAGGCGTTGGTCCGCGACAGCTCGAGGCCAGCGAACGAGGTGGCGAAAATCTGTGTCCCCATGTGGCGTTGCGGCGTTGCCGTCTGGACCAGGAGGTCCTCGACACCCAGGTCCCGCAGGATTTCCGCGGTCCTTTGGTTTGTGATGTGGGCACGCGGCGAGTCGGCGGTGCCACCGTATTTGGTGATGCAAACGGCGTTCACCCCAGCTCTGGCCAAAAGGGCAGAAGCGGTCAGTCCGGCGGGACCTGCCCCGACAACCAGTACATCCGTTTCAATCCGTTCCATCGATCCTCTCTTCCGAACGCCCATGGCGTTAAGTTGAGGCATGATGATTTGCACGCCTTGCGGATTGGATTAGCCCTGCGGCGCGCGCGGAGTCTTAGCGGCGATACGCGCGTTTGGGATTCTGTGGATACTTTGAGGTGGAGCTTAAGGCCCTGCTGCCGGATCGGCGCCGCCTGGCGATACCGGCACCTGGTCCTTGAAGCGCTGGACCAACCACGATGCGGCGGGTCCCGGCGGTTGGTCGGTGCGATACATCGCATGGAAGGCGTAGAGGCCGCTCCGAGCCTCCGGGAGGTCGAGCCTGACCAGCCGCCCGGCGGCAAAGTCGGCCTCGACATAAGGCTCCGGCATGTTGCCCCAGCCAACCCCGGCGAGGAGCAGGGCGTGCTTGGCGCCAAGATCGGCAAGCCGCCAGCTTTCAGTTGAGAAGACGCCAATGTCCGGCCCCTCCGAAAAGGGCGTGCGCACCGTCAGGATCAGTTGCCGGAAGCTGCGCGAGACACCCGGCGCAATCGGCCCGCGTGCCAGCGGGTGATGGGGCGCGGCGACTGGAATCATTTTCACCTCGCCCACCTGGATCAGCTCGAGGTCTGGCTCCGCTTCTAACTGCCCGCCCCCAACACCGATTGTGGCCCCACCCTGGCGCACCAATTGCGGGACGGCGCTCAACGCCTCCACGTGCAGCGCCAGAGTTACGGTTGGGAACGTCGCTTCGAAGGCCTGGACCGCGTCAACCAGCCGCGCGCTCGGCAGCATGACGTCCACGACGACAGTTACCTCCGCTTCCACACCTTTTAGAAGGGCGCGCGCGCTGGCACGCAGGTCGTCGACCCCGGTCGCGACAACCTTCGCCTTGGCGAGGATGGCGGCGCCCGCCGTCGTGAGGTTCGGGGTGCGAGTCTGGTCCCGATCGAACAGCGAGACGCCGAGCTGCTGCTCAAGGTTGGCAATGGTGTAGCTGACCGCCGAGACCGCCCGGCCAAGCCGCCTGGCCGCCGCCGTGAAGCTGCCCGTCTGCACGACGGTCAGGAAGACCCTGAGTTGATCGAGGCTCGGGAAACCGGGTTCCGACACTTCAAATATCCTGAACGATTTCTCCGGTATTTTACGGGTTATCTGTCAGGTGGGAATTGCCTAACTCCGGCTCGGGTCGAACGGTGATGCCACAGGCCCTTAACCGCAACCCGGGCGCGCGGATCAGACGATCCGACGGCCAGAGCAAAAGGATGGGTTTCATGTCTAGGCAAAGCGATACCGCCGCCGTGGTCGGGCGGATCTTCATCGGCGTGCTGTTCTTGTTGAGCGGCCTCGGCAAGCTGGCCGCGCCCGGCCCCACGCAGGGCTATATCGCCGCCGTCGGCCTCCCCGCGCCGGTTCTCGCCTACCTCGTCGCGACGGCCGTGGAGTTGATCGGCGGCGCGTTGCTGATCGCCGGCTTCCGGGTCCGCGCCGTCGCGGTCGGCATGGCCGTATTCACCCTGCTGACCGCGGTCTTCTTCCACCGGAACTTCGCCGACCAGAACCAGATGATCCACTTCCTGAAGAACATCGCGATCACCGGCGGCCTGCTTCAGGTCGCGGCCTTCGGGGCCGGCCGGTTCGCGCTGGATCGCCGCTTCGGGCGCCCGGACGCAGCCTCGGGCGCCGAACCGTCCGCTGCGTAGGACCTTTCCTCTCCCCGTCCGCCTGGCGCGGCCCGCCGCGCCCGGTCTCATCGACAGTGAGAACTCAATGTCCGCCGCCACAGCCCTTGCACGCAAATCGCGTCGCGCCATTGTTCATCGCTCCCGCGGCCGGAGCCACGGCTTCATCACCCGGCTCATAAGCCCCGGTGATCTGGGCGAGACTTTGAAACCCTTCGTCTTCCTCGACCTCTTCGACAACCGAGGCAAGGCCTTCCCGACCTTTGGCCTGCACCCGCATTCGGGCTTGGCGACCTTGACCTATCTGGCCGAGGGCAGCGTCAGCTACGAGGATACCACGGGTGCCACCGGCGTGCTGCGCGCCAGCGGCATTGAATGGATGCGCGCCGGCAAGGGCGTCTGGCATGGCGGCGGCGCCCAAGATCCGGGCCGGACGCGCGGCTTCCAGCTCTGGATTGCGCTGCCGCCGCATCTAGAGCTCGGCCCATCGGAAAGCGTCTACCAAGCCACGGCCGATATTCCCGAGAGCGGCCCGGCCCGGGTGCTGCTCGGCGAATACGACAGCGCCAAGAGTGCGATCCCCGCGCCCTCACCTGTCAACTACCTGGCGGTCGTGCTGACGCCGGGCGAGCGCTGGCACTACCAGCCGCCCACGGGCCACTCCGTCCTTTGGTCGGCCATCGGCAAGGGGAGGCTCCGCGCGCCTGACGCCCTGGAGCACGGCGAGATCGTCGTCTTCGAGCCCGGGGAGGCCGCCGTGGAGTTCGTAGCCGTAGAGGACACCGAATTCGTAATCGGCTCCGCCGTCCCCCATCCGCACGATCTCGTGCTCGGCTACTACTCCGTCCACACCTCGGTGGCGGCGCTGCGGGCCGGCGAGGCCCAGATAGAAGCAATCCGGCAAAGCCTCGTCGCGCAGGGACGCCTTTGAGCGCTCCTCTCTCAGGAGTGAACTCCATGCAATTCGTCACCGCGGGCGCCGTCGCCCTTCCGGCCCTTGGCTTTGGAACCTACGGCATGGCACGGCCGGACATGCTGCGCATGATCCCGGCGGCGTTGACAGCGGGTTTCCGCCATATCGACACCGCCCACATTTATCATAACGAGGCTGAAGTCGGCGAATGTGTCGCGGCGTCCGGCCTGCGACGAGACGAGGTGTTCCTGACCACCAAGGTCTGGGTCGCCAACTATCCCGAACGAGCCTTCTCGCAATCCGTGGACGACAGCCTTCGCAAGCTGCGCACCGCTATATCGATCGACCTCCTGCTCCTACACTGGCCCAGCGCGTCCGTGCCCTCGCCGAGCAGATCGAAGGGCTCAACGCGGCCGTGCGGGCTGGCAAGGTTCGCCATATCGGCGTTAGCAACTTCAATCGGGCGCTGCTGGGCGAGGCGGTGCGGTTGTCGGCCGCGCCGATCGTCACCAACCAGTTCGAATACCACCCCTACTTAAACCAAGGACCGCTGATCGAGGCGTGCCAACGGCTCGGCGTCAGCGTGACGGCCTATTGCGGCATGGCGGTGCGGCGGGTGTTCGACGAGCCGGCGCTCAAGGACATCGCCGCGGCCCACCGCAAGACGGTGCCGCAGGTCGTCTTGCGCTGGCTCGTGCAACTGGAGGGCGTGATCGGGCTGTCGCGCAGCACCAATCCGGACCGGATCGCCAGCAACATGCAGGTGTTCGACTTCGCGCTGTCGCCGGCGGAGATGGCGGCCGTTCATGGTCTCGCCCGGGCTGGCAGCCGGATTGTCGATCCGCCGGGATTGGCGCCCGCCTGGGATCCGACGCCGGAATTCGAATAATTACCATTGGCCGCACCATCCCCCGTCATGGTCGGCGTTCGCCGCCGATGACGGGGGAAGGTGCGGCCGCGAAACGCTCTCAACGGCACTTGCTCTCAGTCAAGCGAACGTCGCCGCGGCGCCTGCGTCCGTCGGCTCGATCGGCACAAGGGCCTGCTCGCGTTCGTCGAACACGCTGATCGTCCCTTGATCGATGCCAAAAACCCAGCCGTGCAGGGCGAGCGTCCCCGCAACGAGACGCGCGGCGACGGATGGGTGGGTGCGCAGATGCGCCAGTTGCTGGCGCACGTTTTGCTCGACCAGCGCAGACAGCTTGGCGGCTGGATCGAGATCCGGGCGGGTCATTTCGACCACGCTGCGCGCCGCTTCCGCGTTGCGCAGCCAGGACGAAACCGTCGGCATGCGCCGCAGTATGTCCGCGTCGGGCATGAGAAGGGCCTTCATCGCGCCACAGTCGGAGTGGCCGCAGATGACGAGGTCAGTGACGCCGAGCGCCTCGCAGGCGTATTCGACCACGGCGGACACGCCGCCCAACATTTGGCCATACGCCGGAACGACGTTGCCGATGTTGCGACAAACGAACAGCTCGCCGGGTTCGCTTTGGGTGATCATCTCAGGCGAGACGCGGCTGTCGGCACAGGTAATGAACAAAGTGTGCGGGGATTGACCGGCGGCCAGGCTGTCGAACAGCCCCTGCCGCTTCGGGTAGACCTGCGCCCGAAAGCGACGCACGCCGTCCAGAAAGCGGCTATGGGCGGAACGGCCGCGCGGTGCCTTGTTCATGGTTGTCTCCTTGCAGAGTCGTTCTCAAGCCAACACTTTCGCTGGTATGCTCAATCTTCCTCAGCGCCAATTGCTACGCGGTCGCGACTGCCTTCAACCGAAGCTGCTCCTCCGCCATTCGGCGCATGACGAACTTCTGCGCCTTGCCGGTGACGGTCATGGGGAAGTCATCCACGAAGCGGATGTAGCGCGGCACCTTCTGGTGGGCGATCTGCTGCTGGCAGAAGGCACGGACCTCTTCTTCCGTCATCGTTTCGTCCTCGCGCAGCTTAATCCAGGCGCAGAGTTCCTCGCCGTATTTCGTGTCCGCCACGCGGAACACGTAGACCTCCTGGATCTTGGAGTGGCTGAACAGAAACTCTTCGATCTCGCGCGGATAGAGGTTCTCGCCGCCGCGGATCACCATGTCCTTGATGCGGCCGACGATGTTGCAATAGCCGTCGGCATCCAGGGTTGCGAGATCGCCGGTGTGCATCCAGCGCGCGGGGTCGATGACGTCCGCGGTCTTCCCGGCGTCGTCCCAGTAGCCGAGCATAACGGAATAGCCGCGGGTGCACAGTTCGCCGGGCTGGCCGTGCGGAACCACGCGTCCCTCGGCGTCCACGATCTTGACCTCAAGATGCGGGTGGATTCGGCCAACGGTGGTGACACGACGCTCATAGGGGTCATCGACGGCGCTTTGGAAACTCACCGGGCTGGTTTCGGTCATGCCATAGGCGATCGTGACCTCGCGCATGTGCATCCGCTCGATGACCTGGCGCATCACCTCGATCGGGCAGGGCGCGCCCGCCATGATCCCGGTGCGCAGGCTGGTCAGGTCGAAACGCGCGAAGTCCGGGTGGTCCAACTGGGCGATGAACATGGTGGGCACGCCGTAGAGGGCGGTGCAGCGTTCGGCATGCACCGTTTCCAGGGTCGCGAGCGGGTCGAAGCCCTCGCCAGGATACACCATGGCGCAGCCGTGGGTGAGCGCGGCGAGGTTGCCCATGACCATGCCGAAGCAGTGGTAAAGCGGCACCGGAATGCAGATCCGGTCGTCCGCGGTCAAGCGCATGGCGCGGCCGACGAAGTACCCGTTGTTGAGGATGTTGTGGTGGGTCAGCGTGACGCCCTTGGGCGAACCGGTCGTGCCACTGGTGAACTGGATGTTCACTGCATCGTCGAACTGAATTTGCTCTGCAAGATCTCGCAGCGCAGCCTGTTCCGCGTTGCCGCCGCGTGCCGCCACCGTGTCGAAGGGGATCGTCCCCGGGACCGGGTCGCCGCCGAACTGGATCACGGTGCGCAGGTGCGGCAGCCGGGCGGCGGAAAGTTGGCCGGGCACCGCTGTGGCCAGCTCTGGCGCCAGGGTCCGAACCATCCCGATGTAGTCGCTGGTCTTGAACGCGGTCGCTGTCACCAGTGCCGTGCAGCCCACCTTGTTGAGGGCGAACTCGAGCTCCGAAAGGCGGTAAGCCGGGTTGATTGTCACCAGGATCAGCCCCGCCTTGGCGACGGCGAATTGGGTAATCGCCCATTCGGCGCGGTTGAGCGACCAGATGCCGATCCGGTCGCCGCGCCGAAGACCGAGGCCGAGCAGGCCAGTGGCGAAGGCGTCCACGCGATTGCGCAACTCGCGCCAGGTCCAGCGAATGCCCTGGGCGCGGTCGACCAACGCTACTCGATCGCCGTGATTGGCAACGACGCTGTCCAAGGCCTGGCCGATGGTCTGGCACAGCAGCGGCACGTCGGTCGCGCCATGCACGTAGCTCGGTACGGCGGCGATTTCTGATTTCGTCATCGAATTTTTCCTGATCGCTTGGAACAGTCCGTGTTGACGTCCGCTTCAATCACGATGAAGCGTTCTGTCGGCCGGCAGTTGCCCGCGCGACCCGGGAGGCCGGCTCCCGGTTCAGTTGCTCCGAAATGAATTGGCCGGCCTTCGCGAGGGCGGGCAGATCGATGCCGGTTCGGATGCCCATACCGTCCAGCATGTAGACGACGTCCTCGGTGGCAAGGTTGCCGGTCGCCCCCCTCGCATAGGGACAGCCGCCAAGACCGGCGACCGCGCTGTCCACGACCGAGACGCCAAGGTCCAGACAGGCACGAATATTCGCCAGTGCCTGGCCGTAGGTGTCGTGGAAGTGCAGGGAGATGCGGTCCAGGGGAACCACCGTGGCCACCTGCTCGATCAGCTGGCGCGCCTTGAGCGGGGTGCCGGTGCCGACCGTATCCCCGAGCGAGACTTCGTAGCAGCCCATGGTGAACAGGGCGCTGGCGACGCGGGCAACGGCATCGGGGGAAACCGCTCCCTCGTACGGGCATCCGAGCACGCAGGAGACGTAACCGCGCACCCGGAGACCGTGATTCCGCGTCTTGGCGACGAGCGGGGCGAAACGGGCGAGGCTCTCCTCGATGGAGCAGTTGATGTTGCGCCGCGAGAAGCTTTCCGAGGCCGCGCCGAACACCGCGACCTCACGCACGCCGCAGGCGAGGGCGCGATCCAGACCTTGCAGGTTTGGCACCAGCACCGGGTAGCCAACGTCCGGGCGGGGGCGCAGCCTTGCCAACACCGCCTCGGTGTCGGCCATTTGCGGCACCCATTTCGGCGACACGAAGCTCCCGGCTTCAACGGTTTTCAGCCCTGCATCCGCCAGAGCCTCGATCAGCATGACCTTGACCTCGGCCGGAACGATCCCCGCCTCGTTCTGCAATCCGTCGCGCGGTCCGACCTCGCAGATCGTCACGCG
>DASYBP010000247.1:0-3026 GCA_036500715.1 Rhodopila sp. | reverse complement strand
ATGCTTGGCAGCAGCGAGGATCAAATCAACCGACAATGAACCCCTTTTAGAAATTGGTCGCGTCCAGTGTTCCTCAACTTCGACGTGCCCCGAAGCGCCCTGACCCTCCGCTGGGCTGCCTCGACGTAAACCGGCGGAGTGCAGCAGAGGCGTAACGATGCACGATCAAGAAACATTGCCAACGGATGCATGGATCCAGGCCAAAGTCGCGTTTGGTTGGCTAGCATTCAACGACCCATGTGCTACCGCCGATATCGATATGGAATGCGCCAACTATATTGGTTCTGAACTCGAACGTACGAAAAAAGACCTCGATACGTCGCTAAGCGAATTCAGGAATCAACCCCCTTATGATTTGCTTTTTGGTAAGCGTTGCGGCCAGCCCACATGGTCTGGGCGGCCAAGGCCATGATCTAATGCCTTCATGGAGACGAACGCGAGGCGATCCGAGGATGCTGAGCAGCTAGAGAGCGCTCATACGAGCAGTCATAAGAGCGCTCGCATTCGACCGATTGAATTGATTACCCGCAACGAGCGGCGCCGCCGATGGACGGTAGAGCAAAAGCAGATGATCGCGGCACAGAGTCTGTTGCCCGGAGCGTCAGCAACGGACGTGGCGCGCCAGCACGGCATCGGCACCGGCCAACTGTATAATTGGCGCAAGGCGTTGCTGGCGGCGCAGCCGGCTGGACGTTTTGCCCGGGTTGAGGTTGCACCCGCCAGGACGTTGCTGTGCGCTGTGCAGGACAGCATGAGCGCCGCGTCCACGCCGGCAGCCAGACAAGCGCAACCTGCAAGCCTGATCGAGATTGTCTTGCCGACCGGCACGACGCTGCGTGTGGACGCGCAAGTCGAGCCGCGTGCCTTGCGCCGCATTGTGGCGGCGCTGCGTGGATGATCATTCTGCCATCGGGCATGCGGGTGTGGCTGGCCTGCGGCCATACCGATATGCGCAAAGGCATGGACGGGCTGGCGATGCTGGCGCAGCAGGCGCTGACCGAAGATCCGTTCAGCGGCGCCTTGTTTGCCTTTCGCGGCAAACGCGGTGGCCTGGTCAAGCTGCTTTGGTTTGACGGACAAGGCATGTGCCTGTTCAGCAAACGGCTGGAGAAGGGCCACTTCGTGTGGCCGGCGAGCCCTACCGGAAGGGTGTCGCTCAGTCCGGCGCAACTGTCGATGCTGCTGGAAGGCATCGACTGGCGGATGCCCCAGCGCACACGCCGTCCGGAGCTGGCGGGCTGATGCGCCGACTCACGCCAGAGTCATTCGACCCGATTCGCAACGATGTTGCAGCCTGCGTGCATGTTCACCGCGTCCACCGATCTGCCCGAAGATCCGGCCATCTTGCAAGCGATCCTGCGGGCAGCGTTGGCCGAGATCGAGCGGCTGCACCTGCTGATCGCTGGCATGCGGCGCAACCGCTTCGGCCGCCGCTCCGAGAAGCTGGGCGACGAGGCGGCACAACAAGGCAGCGAAGACCTCGAGCAGGCCCTGGCCGAGAAGATGGCTGCACTACAAGCGGCAACCCAGCCGTCGCAGGCGCTCGGGGCGAAGACCAAGCCGAACATCAGCGAGCCACCGAAGCGCAACCGCGGCGCGCTTCCCGCGCATCTGGCGCGGGTCGAAGTCCTGGTCGACATCAAGGACAAAGCCTGTGCCTGCTGCGGCGGTTCGCTGCATCAGATCGGCGAAGACCAAGCCGAGATGCTTGACTATATCCCTGCCCAGTTGCGCGTGCGGGTGATCCGCCGGCCGCGATATGGCTGTCGCGCCTGCGAAAACGCCGTGGTTCAGGCCGCCGCGCCGGATCGGCCAATCGACGGCGGCATGGCGACAGAAGCACTCGTGGCGCAAGTGCTGATCGGCAAGTACAGCGACCATATTCCATTGTATCGCCAGTCGCAGATCTTCGCGCGGCAGGGCATTACCTTGGACCGATCTACATTATGCAACTGGGTGGGTCGGGCCTGCTGGTGGCTGGCCCCACTGCACGAACTGATGCTGAGCACGGTTCTGTCGTCGCCCAAGGTGTTTGCCGACGACACGACATTGCCAGTGCTCGACCCCGGCAATGGCCGCACCAAAACCGGGCGGCTTTGGTGCTATGCCGTCGACAATCGGCCTTGGCAGGGACCTGGGCATCCCGCCGCGGCCTACGTCTACAGCGAGGATCGCAAGGCGAACCATCCCGTGCTTCACCTCAAGGGCTTTCGTGGGCTGCTTCAGGTCGATGGCTATGCCGGGTTCGGCCGCCTGGTGAAGGCGGATGATGGACCCCAACTGGCGTTCTGTTGGGCCCATGCGCGTCGCAAGTTTCACGAGATCCACGTTGCCACGAAGTCGCTGCTTGCGGAGGAAGCCCTGCGGCGGATCGCGGCACTGTATGAGATCGAGGCCGATATCCGGGGGCAGACCGCCGAGGAACGCCGCCGGGTGCGGCAGGAGTTCAGCCGCCCGCTGGTCGAGACCATGCACACCTGGCTGAACGAGAACCTGGAACGCATCTCCGGTCGATCGACGCTGGCTCAGGCGATCCGCTACGCACTCAACCACTGGACCGGGTTGATCCTGTTCCTCGATGACGGCCGTCTGGAACTGGATACCAACACCGTCGAGCGGGCCATGCGTCCCGTCGCACTCGGTCGAAAAAACGCTTTGTTCGCCGGTTCGGACAGCGGCGGCGAACACTGGGCTTTGGTCGCAACGTTGATCCATACAGCGAAGCTGAACAAGCTCGATCCGCTGGCCTGGTTGACGGATGTCCTCGAGCGCATCGTCTCCGGACGCACCAAGCGGAATGAATTGCATACGTTGCTGCCGTGGAACTGGAACCCAGCAAACCAGGCGCCGCTGACAAACTCGGCTTAGCCGTCATACCCTCGTGGGGTCACCGCTACGCTTATGAATGATCTCGCGAGGATGAACGCGAAAGTGTGCTGATAACGAAAGTGTGCTAACAGACCAGGCGCAAAAGTCGAAGGCCGACACGCAGTTGCCGGATGGCCGACTGGCTCCGAGCCGAGGCT
>DASYBP010000246.1:0-3165 GCA_036500715.1 Rhodopila sp. | reverse complement strand
ATGCGGGGATCGAAATCGCCCGCGATGCGCGTCCGGTCTTTGTCGATCCTTGACTGTGCCGCGCAGGTGCGACAGGCGCATGACGAGCGCAGGTGGCGTCGACACCGCCCGTTGGCGGGCGGAACTCCGCGGCGCGATAATGTGATAAATGGCAAGTTGGGCGGCGGTCGGACCGTATAACGTACAGCGTTTTTCGCTGTCATGTCCGTTTTCAAGGGCGCCGGTCACAGAATTCCGCCCGGTTTTTCTTCAGGGTTCCTCTTTGTCAGATGAGGGCATGCGCGGTGGAAGGCGGCACTGAGCGACGGTTGATCATGCTGTGATACGCGGGTTGGTTACCGCAAGACCATGGTGCGTCGCGGGCCTGCCTCTGTCTTGGCACGGAGGTCGAGTTCACAAGCGAAAAATCGAGGGTTGCCCTGACCGGTTCCGCCCCCCGCCGTGCATGCCGGATGATGATCCAGGTCTTTGATCAGGCGGCGGGACGATCGTGCCTGGTCGTCCTGTCAAGCCCGCGTCGGCCACTGCGGCAGGGTTGCCCAGGGGTTCCCGCAGCTGATGGTCTGCGTGCGCGAGCGATCGATGAGCGCCGGACAATCTCTTCCGGTGCTATCGTTGCTGGAACGCTCTTTGCCGGCGGATCCGTCGTGATGCAGGCGATAGACCAGATGAACCCCGCCAATTCGCGTGCGATTGCGGTGACTACGACTTGCCTCGGCTTGCCCTTCGTTATCATGTGGCGATAGCGCTGGCATAATCTGGTTTGCGCCTTCCAGGCGATCTCGCGCACCGCTTCTGGCACGGTGTCAACGGCGGCTAGCTTGTGACGCGTGACACGGGCCGGGTAACGGTAGCTGTGCGCAGCCTCGATCAGCAGGGTGCGCGCGTGAATGTCGCCCGCCTTGGTGATGGCGCCGATGCGCCGCTTCGGCCCGGAGGAATGTTCGGATGGCACCAAGCCGAGATAGCTCATGAAGTCGGATGCTGACGCAAAGCGCGACGGATCTCCGATCGTGGCGGCCACGCCAGCACCGATGATCGTGTCGAAGCCGCGCAGTGCACACAAGTTCCGCACCAGCGGGAAGAGCGACCAACTCGGGATCTGCGCCCGCAAATAGCCGTCCACACGCTCGCGCCGCTGTTCGCCCAAACGCACCGCCTCGATACTTTCCTCCAGAACGATCTGCTGCGCCGGCTGAGCAAACTTCTGATCGGCCAGCCACCCCCGATGCGCCTTTGTCCAAGATCGCCGACCGTTGGGATAGGTGCGCTCGTGACGTAGCAGGAACGCACTGAGTTGTTGGCGCGCCGTACGCACTGCCCGCACCGCCGCCTGTCGGGCGCGGATCAGGTCACGCATCGCTTCATGCGCCACATCCGGTACCCAGACCGCCGTCAGCAGTCCACCACGATGCAAGACTGCGAGGCTGGCTGCGTCGCGCTTGTCTGTCTTCTGCCGCTCGCCGCTCTTGCGCGGGATCATCGACGGCGCAACCACCATACAGTCCTCGCCCAACTTGGTGAGCGTGCGATGAACCCCATAGCCACAGGGACCGGCTTCGTAACAGAACTTCAACGCCCCACCGTTCGCCTGCCGCAGGCCCTTGATCAGCTTCTCCAGCGCCGCGACGGTGTTGGGGAGCTTGCCATATGCCGTCACCTTGCCGACCTCGCCCGCGGCGGTGACCGCAACGACAATCGTGTCCTTGTGTACGTCCATGCCAACAAATCGTGTGGGCTGTTCCATGACCCGTCTCCTGTGCCTGAGGCTCCACGCCAGACCATCCAGCGTGACCCTCGATCATCGACACATGGCGAGACGGGTCACCCCTTCAGCATGGGAAACGGACATGAGGTCTTGGCGGCGCGGCGCACTGATCTAGCCGCGTTGGTTCCGTAGTTGGAATCCGCGCCGGTGAGCGAAAAACGTGTTGGGCTAAGCCACTCCCCCCGCCACCTGGGCTATGGGCGTTGATTGGCTTCGGGTCCGTTGGCGCTGCGTGATCGGAGCATTCCAGCCGGCGGTTGAGAGCCGTTCGCCGCCCCAATCGAGCTGTCGAGTGGTCATCGCAGCTTGCATCTGCCCAGTGGGCACCTGCTCAGGCACGCCGGCTGCCGTAACAGCCCGAGCGCCCCTACCCCGATCTGGCGGGCGATCCAGCTTCGTGCGGTTGGAATGCCGATCTGGGGTCATGATGTATCCGCAACCGGTTGGCAGATCCCGGGTCTCGTGATGCAGTCGATCACCACCATGACACCGGTGTGGCATTGTGGGCACGCACGCAACGACTGCCTTGTCAGTGCTTCGAAACGGTCGCGGTAGTCAGCTGGCGGATCGGCTGCCGGTCCGGCCGGTGCCATCCCGAGCAGCTCGCGGCAGCGCGCGAGCTTCCGGGCGCGATGACAGTTACCGAAAAAGCCATAGTATCGGATTCGGTGAAACCCATCCGGCAGGACATGAATCAGGAAGCG
Organism: Rhodopila sp.; assembly: GCA_036500715.1. Taxonomy (GTDB): domain Bacteria; phylum Pseudomonadota; class Alphaproteobacteria; order Acetobacterales; family Acetobacteraceae; genus Rhodopila. The sequence continues at coordinate 693 of DASYBP010000246.1, read as the reverse complement.
GCGGATGAACTCCCCGGCTTCGAGGGTCATCGTCTTCTGGCGGCTGCCGTCCCGGTAATCCTTCCAGCGGAAGCAGACCTTGCCGTTGTCCATGGACACCAGGCGGTTGTTGGAAAGGGCGACGCGGTGCGTGTACCGCCCGACGTAGTCGAGAACCTGTTTCGGCCCGGCGAACGGCCGCTTCGCATAGACCACCCAATCGGCCTTCCAGGCCGGCGCCAGGTAACGCCGGAATGCCGATGGCTCGTGCAAGTGACGATGCGCCGAGAAGAAGTTCAGGCCACCGGCGGCAAATGCCCTTCCCAGATAGTGCAGGAACAATCCCCGGAACATGCGTGACAACACCTGGACCGGTAGAAAGAACCCCGGCCGGCCGGCAATCCAGCTTTGCCCGTCTGGTGCAATGCCGCCCCCCGGGATGAGAAAATGAATGTGCGGATGGTGCAACAGATTCTGCCCCCAGGTGTGCAGCACGCCGAGGAAGCCGATTTCTGCGCCCAGATGCTCGGGGTCAGCGGCGATGGTGCGCAACGTCTCCGACGCCGCCCGGAATAGGATGTCGTACACCACGGTCTGGTTCTGAAAGGCGATGGTGGCGATCAGATCCGGCACGGTGAACACGACGTGGAAATAGGGCACGTCGAGCAGTTCTGCTTGACGGTCCTCGAGCCATTGCGCCCGCGCCAGACCTTG
>DASYBP010000245.1:0-24899 GCA_036500715.1 Rhodopila sp. | reverse complement strand
GCCGGCTGACCTGGAAGATTTTGCCTACGGCTTCAGTCTGTCCGAGGGCATCATTCAGGAAGCCGCCGATATCTTGGCCCTGGACATCGTGGAAGTCCCCGACGGTATCGAATGCCGCATGGACCTTGCCACCGACCGGCTGCAAGCGCTGACCAGGCGCCAGCGCCGGCTGGCTGGCCCTAGCGGCTGTGGCCTGTGCGGCCTCGACAGCCTGGCGGCGGCGATCCGCCCCGCGCCCCGCGTCGTGACCGGGCGGACCTGCACCCCGGCGACGATCCAGCAGGCCATGCGCGCGATGGCCGCCGCGCAGTGCATGAACGCCGCGACTCATGCTGTTCACGCCGCGGCATTCTGGACCCAGGGATCCGAGCTCGTCGCACTGCGCGAGGATGTTGGCCGGCATAACGCCCTGGATAAGCTGTCGGGTGCCCTGCTGCGCGCCGGTGCCGCGGCGGCTGACGGGCTGTTGCTGCTGTCCAGCCGGGTCTCGGTGGAGATGGTGCAAAAGACGGCCACACTGGGCGCGCCGGTGATCGTCGCCATCTCGGCGCCCACATCGCTGGCGATCGAAGTAGCGGACGCCGCCGGTATCACGCTGATCTGCGTCGCCCGCGCCGACGGATTTGAAGTATTCACCCATCCGGATCGGATAATCCAACAGATGGCTCACGATGTCGCATGACAAGCTGGCCTACATGGCGAACCAGATCGGTCGGTTTTTCGCGTCGCAGAAGCCCGACACCGCTGTCGCCGGAATCGAGGAGCACCTCATGAAATTCTGGGACCCGCGAATGCGCAAGGCGATCGTTGCGCAACTCGCGGAGGGACACATCCAACTCGATCCACTGGTGCGGCAGGCGGTCGAGAACCTTGCCAGCCGCGCGCAAGCCTGACACCGCCGACGCCTCGATAAAAAGACTTTATTCAGGGAGAGAATGCATGGACAGCGTGACCGTCCGCCCTGGCGGGCGGCGGCTCTTGGCTGAAATTTTGAGCCGGGATCGCATTGTTGCCCGTCCTGGCTACAATCGCTGGCTGGTGCCTCCGGCCGCGCTGGCGATTCACCTTTGTATCGGTATGGCCTACGGCTTCAGCGTCTTCTGGCTGCCGCTGGGACACGCGCTGGGCGGCGGCAAGCCTGTAGCCTGTCCGGCCGGCACCGGCATTCTCTACGCTTTGTTCACCACAAGCTGCGACTGGCGAGTCGCCGACCTGAACTGGGTGTTCACGCTGTTCATCGTGTTCCTGGGCGTCGCCGCGGCGGTGTGGGGTGGCTGGCTGGAACGGGCTGGTCCGCGGAAGGCCGGGGTGATTGCCGCGATCTGCTGGTCGGGCGGCCTCCTCCTCGGCGCCGTCGGGATCGTCGTGCACCAGCTATGGATACTCTGGCTCGGAACCGGCGTGCTCGGCGGGATCGGGCTGGGACTCGGCTATATCTCCCCGGTGTCGACGCTGATAAAATGGTTTCCAGACCGGCGCGGGATGGCGACCGGGATGGCGATCATGGGCTTCGGCGGCGGTGCGATGATCGGCGCGCCGCTGGCGCAGATGCTGATGGCGCATTTTCGCGCCGGCAGCGCGGTCGGGGTGTGGCAGACCTTTGTCGTGCTGGGCCTGATCTACTTCGTGTTCATGATGGGCGGCGCGTTCGGCTACCGACTGCCAGCAGCGGACTGGCAGCCGGCGGGATGGACGCGCGCGCCGAATTTGCGCGCGATGATCACCCACGGCCAGGTGCATCTGAAGGATGCCCACAAGACGTCGGCGTTCTGGTGCATCTGGCTGGTGCTGTGCATGAACGTCTCGGCCGGCATCGGCGTGCTCAGCATGGCCTCGCCGATGCTGCAGGAGATCTTTGGTGGCTCGCTGATCGGCCAGCCGGAGGTATCGTTCACCGCGCTGACCGACCAGCAACACCAGGCCGTCGCGGCGATCGCGGCCGGCTTCGCCGGGCTGCTGTCGTTGTTCAACATCGGCGGCCGCTTCTTCTGGGCCACGCTGTCGGATCATATTGGCCGCAAGGCCACCTATTTTGTCTTCTTCCTGCTGGGGATCGCGATGTATGCGGCAGCGCCATGGGCAGCGCACGCCGGCAGCAAGGTGCTGTTCGTTGCCTTCTTCTGCATCATCCTGTCGATGTACGGCGGCGGTTTCGCCACGGTTCCGGCATACCTCGCCGACATCTTCGGCACCCAGTTCGTCGGCGCGATCCACGGCCGACTGCTGACCGCGTGGTCCACCGCGGGGGTCATCGGCCCAGTCCTGGTCAGCTATATGCGGGAAGGCGCCATTTCCGCCGGCGTCGCACGTGCCTCGGTGTATGATGTGACGTTGTATCTGCTGGCCGGGTTGCTGGTGATCGGGCTGGTGGCCAATCTGCTGGTGCGGCCGGTGGCGCACAAGTGGTTCATGTCGGATGCCGAGGTGGCCGCCCTGCAGGCTGGCACCGGGTCGGCAGCCGCTGGCCGGTCAGCCGCGACGGACGGCTTCATTCCGGCGGCGGGTCTGGCCTGGGCCGCCGTCGGGATCCCCATTCTGTGGGGGGTCTGGATCACGCTCGACAAGGTGTCGGTGCTGTTCAGTTAGACCCGACGGGTCAGGGGACACTCGCCGGCAGGGAAAGCGCGCGCGCTGTGAAATAGCGGCCCAGTGCCTCGGGGTCCTGTTGCGGCGCTGCCAGTGCCACATAGGTGTCTGGTCGCAGCAGATACATCGCATCGCGCATAAAGCCCGCTTTTGCATACGCCTCCTGCCACGCGAAGGCGTGCAGCAGAAGACCGTGACGCTGGCACCAGTCGTTCAATGCGGCGCTGGAGGTGCCATAGACATGGACCTGCCAGGCGATGGGGCGAAGGGTCTCGAAATTGTCGGCGCCCGGCACCGGTGCCCAGGGAAACCGATCGCCACCCTTGATGCTGCCGGCGCGTCCTTCGCTGATCGCGCTGTCATGATAAGCGATGACGACCTGGCTGACAGCGCTGAACATGTAGTCGCGCGCGGCTTCAAACTTGAACAATGTAGGCACGATCAGGGGGGCGAGGCGTGTGCGGATAAAATCGGCGATGCGCCCCTCGGCAGTCGCTAAGCTGAACGCCTTGTCGGTGGTGGCGACCAGTTTGCGAGCAAAGGCGCGGCGTTCGGTTTCATAGGTATCGAGTATTTGGTCCGGCGCCTGACCGGCCAGGACCGCCTTGAGTTTCCAGGCGAGATTGATGGCGTCGCCGATACCGGTGTTCATGCCCTGGCCGCCGGCGGGGCTATGAATATGGGCGGCATCGCCAAGGAGGAAGCAGCTTCCTTTGCGGAAATGCTCGGTGACGCGGTGGTGCACGTGATAGGTCGAGAACCAACTGACCTGCCGCACCGCCACGTGCATGTTCTGGATGGCGCGAGAGCTGACATCTTCGAAGGTCAGAGTCTCGGGATGCTCCGCACGTTCGTCGCGCACGGTGCCGATCAATCGCGCGTGCCCTTCGCCTTTCAACGGAAAAATCGCAAGAAAATCGGCCTCGTCGAGATCGACATGCAGTTCGCCGTCGAAGGCGGGGCCAGTGGCGATGACATCGGCGACGTAAAATACCTGCTGATAGGTGCCACCGGGAAAGCCGGTGCCGATCATCTGCCGGACGATTGAATGCGCGCCGTCGCACCCGGCAAGGTAGCGGGCCTCGCACGTTTCTTCTTCCTGTTCGCCGAGTCGGCGCAGAACGGCGTTCACATGGCCGCCGGTATCCTCGAAGCGGAGCAGTTCGGTTTTCCGTTCGACGGCGACGCCGAGCGCTTCGAGACGCTGGATGAGCAGACGTTCGTGTTGATCTTGAGCGTAGGTGAAGGGCCCGTACGCGGTGAGATCGGCGGCCAGGTTTTCGAAGGAGATGCGTGTTTGCTTTCTTCCTTGGACCCAGAGGTTGACGGCGGGAACCTTGTGGCCCTGCGCGAGAACCTCCTCGGTAAGGTCGAGCTGATGGTAGAGTTCAAGTATGCGAGCCTGGACCGCGACAGCCCGCGAGGTCGTGCCGGGTTCCGCGGTCTTGTCGATGATGCGGACGTTCACGCCTTGCTTGGTGAGCCAGAGCGCGAGGACCAGTCCAGTGGGGCCCGCACCGGCAATCAGGACATCGCTGCGCCTCATGCTGTTCTCCCTCGGGTTGCGGTATTCTGTTCGCGATCATGAAAAAACACCGCAAGCGGCAGATCGTTGCAATTTCTTTAAGGAGCGCTGGTGCTCCGGTTGCGCGTGGCGTGCGGGTCGAGCCAGCCCATGGCCGCGTCAGGCTCGCTGTCCGTTGTCGGCAAATAGGGCTTGATGTCGAACAGAGGCGTGCCGTCGACGCAGTCGAGGTAACGGACCTTCAGGGTGTCCGGAGCGTCGAACCCGTCGAATGCCACGACCGACAGCCCGATCGGGTTGGGCCGCCATGGCGCGCGCGAGGCGAACACGCCGCGAGGCTGTGGGTCGAATGGCGGCGTAAATACCAGCCGGGGCTGCTGGGGCTGATCGAGCCAGTAGAGTAGGATCAGGTGCGAGAAGCCTTCCAGGCTTTGCAATCCCGCCACGAAGGCCGGCAAAACGTGCGCCTGGCAAACCGGCGCTGGATCGGGCTGGCGGCCGTTGCGCGGACAGTCTGCGATGGCGGGCCACGGGGTATGCAACGTGCCGATCGGCCGGATTGAGAAGGCGGTCATTGATCCTTCACTCGCCTCCGACGCCTGGTTCAATATCCACGATCCCAGTCAATTACGTTGCGCATCGGTCGCCCATCCAGCCAGGCGCGCAGGTTCTCGCAGAACAGATCGATCCCGCCATGCCGGTTGTGATCGCTCTGTGCGGAAATATGCGGGGTAACCAGCACTCTTGGGTCGGACCACAGCGGCCCGGGCGGCGGGTGAGCGAATTCTCCGACATAGACGTCCAGAACGGCGCCACGCAGATGATCGCGGGCGAGGGCGTCGGCCAGCGCGTCCTCATCGACGATTTCACCTCTGGCGACGTTGACCAGGATACCGTTCGGCTTCATGGCGGCGAAACGATCCCGGTTGAACAGGCGGTCGGTTTCGAGCGTCCACTGGCAGCAGACGACGACGATGTCGCTGTTCGGCAGGAGGCGATCCAGATCGCCGGCGCCGCCGATTTCGGCGAATCCAGGAGACAGCTCGGCGGGGCGCTGACGGCGGGTGCCGACCACCCGCATACCCAGTGCGGCGCACAGGCGACCGACTTCCTGCCCGATTCCACCGGCCCCGACGATGCAGGCGGTCTTGCCGTGCAACAGCAGGGGCCCGTAACTTCGGGCATTGAGGACGCCGGTGTCGCGATCGACCGACGCACGGTGCAACCCCTTGGCGATATGCAGCAGGCCGGCCACCGCATATTCAGCGATCGCCAGGGCGTTGGCCGATCCACGGGATGTTGTGACAATCACGTCGCTGCGCCACAGATCGCCTGGCCGCAGGTTACTGGCCCCGGCCGGCCGCTGGTGGAACCACTTCAACCGGGGCGCCCGCGCTCGCAGGTCGAGCGGGAAGGGCCAGCCGCCGATGATGATATCCGCCTCCGCCAGCAGCCGGTCGCGCTCCGCCCGCGTCCCATGCCCGTTAGCGCCTGGGGCGAGATAGCGGTCCGCGGTGAACGCGGGCCAGGTCTCACGATATTCGCCGTCAAACCAGCCGCCGGCGTCTATTAGTTGAACACCCGGGTCGACTGCCTCGATCTTTGCACGGTCGCCGGCGCTCAGGCGGGTGAGGGTCACTATTCGATGCATCGGGCGTTTGCCTTCCTGTGCAACGCGGGCAATCTCGCACGCGACGTCGCAAGACTGGAACCCCGGAGTGAGTTAGCCATGACCGAACCGCCCGTGCTGCTGACCACCGACGATCTTGGGGTCGCCACCGTCACACTCAACCGGCCGGAGGTAGGGAATGCCTATAACGCCGCGATGCTCGACGGTCTGATCCAGGGATTGTCGAAGCTCGCCGCCGATCCGGTGGTGCGCTGCCTGGTGATCCGCGGCGCCGGCAAGCACTTCCAGGCCGGAGCCGACATCCGATGGCTTGGGGAGGTCGCCCATTATGCGCCGCCCGAGAATTATACCGCCTCGGTCGCCACCACGCGGGCGATGCAATTGCTCAACGAGTTTCCGAAACCTACGATCGCGCTGGTGCACGGCGCCTGCTTCGGCGGCGGCGTCGGCATCGTCTGCTGTGCCGATATCGTCTTCGCCACGCCTGACGCGCAGTTTGGTATCACTGAAATCCGCGTCGGCGTCGCCCCTACGCCGATCTCGACCCACATGGTCAATGCCATCGGCCTGCGCCACACCCGCCGCTACGCCCTGACCGGCGAGCGCTTCGACGCGCGCGAAGCCGAACGCATCGGCCTTATTCATGAGGTTGTTGGCGCTGAGGCGATGGAGGCGAAGCTGGCCGGCGTCCTGGACGCGATCTTCCTGGGGAGCCCGACGGCGATCGAAGCCACGAAACGCAGCTTCCTCGGTGCCAATGATGTGTTGCTGAGCGAGCGCCAGATCGCGATGCTGGCGCATGAGGGATGGACACAACGCGCCTCCAGCGAGGGGCTGGAGGGCACGGCGGCGTTCCGGGAAAAGCGCAATCCGTCGTGGTATCACCCCAACGTGAAGTCCGCCGCGGCCGAACGGAGGTCATCTTGACCGGCATGACAGACACAAGACCGACAGCGGCGCATCCCCAGGGTGAGGTGGTGGCCGCCCCGCCCCGGCGCACCGCACACCCGCCCGGACCCTGCGCCATGGTGATCTTCGGCGCCGGCGGCGATCTCACGAAACGGCTGTTGGTGCCGGCGCTTTACAACCTGGCCACCACCGGTCTGCTTCCGGAACATTTTGCGCTGATCGGTGTCGATCTTGCCGACCTCGACGCCGACAGGTGGCGCGACAGCCTACACGCGATGATGGAGAGTTTCGTTGGGCGGGCCGCCAGCGAGAGTCGGATCGATAAAATCGATGACGACACCTGGAAGCGGCTAACCGGCCACTTGGTCTATATTAAAGGCGACTTAACCGATGTTGGCACGTATCAGAAGCTGAAGCAGCATATCGAGCAGGAATCCGACACCGGAGGGAACTGCCTGTTCTACCTGGCGATTGCCGACCGCTTTTTCGGTCCCGTGGTGACGCAGCTTGGAAAGGCCGGATTGCTCGAGGAAAACTGGGATCCGGACGGCAAGCATCCGGAGCACTGGCGGCGCGTGGTGATCGAGAAGCCGTTCGGCCATGACGAGGAGTCGGCCAAGGCGCTGAACGCCGCCATCCTGCGCTGCGCCGAGGAACATCAGATCTACCGGATCGACCATTTCCTCGGGAAGGAGACGGTGCAGAACATTATGGCGTTGCGCTTTGCCAACGGGATGTTCGAGCCGCTGTGGAACCGCGACCGGATCGATCATGTCCAGATCACCGTGGCGGAGACCGTCGGCGTCGAATCCCGCGGCCGGTTCTACGAAAAAACCGGCGCGCTGCGCGACATGGTGCCCAATCATGTGTTCCAGCTTCTGGCGATGGTGGCGATGGAGCCACCTGCCGGCTTCGACGCGCATGCCGTGCGCAGCCGCAAGACTGATGTATTTTCGGCAATGCATACGGTGGAACCAGAGAACGCCGTCCGCGGCCAGTACGGCCCCGGACCGAACGGCGTGGTGGGCTACCGGCAGGAGAAGGATGTCGCCCCGGATTCCGGGATCGAGACGTACGTCGCCATGCAAGTGGCGATCGACAACTGGCGATGGGCCGGCGTGCCGTTCTATCTGCGGACCGGCAAGCACATGTCCCGCCGCGTGTCGGAAATCGCTATTCGTTTCAAGCCGGCGCCGTTTGCTCCGTTCGAAGACACCAACGTCGCCGCGCTTCCGCCCAACTGGCTGCTGCTGCAAATCCAGCCCGACGAGGGGATTGCCCTGCAGTTCGAGGTGAAGCGGCCCGGCCCGGTCGTTGACCTCGCGGCGGTCCGGATGGCGTTCAAATATGCCGACTGGTTCCCTAAGGAGCCGAACATTGGCTATGAAACGCTGATCTACGATGTCATGACCGGTGATCAGACCCTGTTCAACCGGGCCGATATGGTGGAGGAGACGTGGCGGGTCGTCGGCAAGGTGCTGGCGAATTGGTCAAGCGAGAAGCCGGCAGGCTTTCCGAATTACGCCTCGGGCAGCGATGGCCCTGCTGAGGCCGATGCGTTGCTGGCGCGTTCGGGCCGCGCCTGGCGGCCGGTCATCGACGACGGAAAGGCGCGCTAGCACTGCGCATCAGGGAGCGCGGTACGTCGCGCTTTGTTTGAACTGGCCGATGTGCGGTTCGAAAGCGGGCCGCAAAGGATGAACCACCCCCCGGAGGTGGTTTGGTTGGGTTAGAGGCTGCTTTTAGAGGCCGCAGACATTGGCTCGGCGAGTTCGCACCCCGCAGGAGCACACTGCCGCCGTCAACGGCCCGGCGATGACCGAGCCGTTTTGAACCGAGTTTCCGCGCGTTACTGCATATACTGGCGCGCGCGCGCGATCGCCTCGTCAAACGCGGAGATCACCTGACGGTGGCTTGAGTTATCGTTCATGCTCTCGATGTCGTTGAAGCCGCGGCTCATAGCGACGGAGAGCAGGATTGTGTTCGCCCCGGTCTGCGGCCCGTGCAAATTCATCAACCTCGCGGCACCGCGCAGTGCCCCGACGGCGCAGCGCCGTCCATCGCGCGTCTCATACCGCCGCTGGACCCAGTCCTTCCGATCCTCGATCAGCGCGCGGCCGACGGTCAGAACTTGCAGCGTGACAGCGTCGGGCTGTCCGGCCGGCAAGGGCTGAAACGCGTGCAGCGGGATCGACTTCGAGACTGGCGGGGCGCCGAACATCAGATGCGACAGGCGCGTCCAGATCGAAGGTTTCGCGGGGTTGGCGGTCGCCGAGTTTACATATCCAAGTCCATCAAACGGCATGGGTTCCTCCCATGTTGCAGGGTGCGGGTTGCGGGGTACCAATCATAAGCACATATTCGGCCCGCTTGTTCGCAGTGCACGATAAGTTAACTGACATTCAGGCCGAGCACGACCTTATACCGCTCGTGAACTTGACGGTTGTAACGAAGAATTGATCAGAGAGGAATTGACGCCCTCAAACGATCGGCAGTCGGACGATAAACCGCGCGCCAACGACCCGACCGGACCCGTCGCGGCGGTTCTCGGCGGAGATCTGTCCGTTCAGCGCCTCGACGATCTGCCGGCTAATTGACAGACCTAGACCCGAGTGCTGACCGAAACTCTCGCCGGTCGGCCGCTCCGAATAGAACCGGTCGAAGATGTGCTCAAGATTGGCGTCCGGGATGCCCGGTCCGTCGTCTTCGACGCACAATTCTGCAACGCCGCCGGCGTCGCGCACTCGCACGACGATGCGCCCGCGCGGCGGGCTGAACGAATGGGCGTTACCGATCAGATTGCGCAGCACCTGCACCAGCCGATCCTCGATCGCCCAGACGGTCAGTCCATTCGGCGGGGCGACGACCTCGAGCTTCGGGTCGGTGTCTGCATCGCGCGTCGCTTCGTCGAGGTCCTGCAAGGTGCGCAGAATTGGCACGACATCCACCGGCTGCGCGGTCACCCGTGACAGTTCCGCATCGAGCCGCGACGCGTCCGATACCTCGCTGATCAGCCGGTCCAGACGAATGACGTCCTGCGCGATGATCGTCAGCAGCGGTTTCTGACGACTTGGATCCTCGATCCGGCGCAGCGTCTCGATCGCACTGCGGATCGACGACAGCGGGTTCTTGATCTCGTGCGCCACGTCGGCGGCGAAGCGCTCCGTCGCATCCATCCGTTCCCACAGGGCGGCGGAGGAGTCCGACAAAGCCGCGGCCAGCATGCCGACCTCATCGCGCCGCCGTAGCAGGGCAGGGGGCACGCTGCCGGAACGGCCGCGGCCTTCGCGCATATCGGCCGCTGCCTCGGCCAGGCGCAGGATCGGGCGAGCGATCGTCAGGGATAAATACCACGACAGCAGCACCGTCAGCGCCAGAGCCAGGCCGAACAAAGCGAGGATCGACATCCGCACGGTGAACAGGCTTTCATCCACCTCGCGGGCCTCGCGGGTCAGGGAGATGATGCCGACGGTGTGCTTGTCCCGCTCCACGGGCACCGCGACAGTGACCAGCAGGCGGTTGTCCTTGGTGCGGCGGATATAAGGCGGGGTTTCGGTGCTGTTGCCGGCGCTGTTGAGACGAAGCTCCTCCTTGACGTTCGGCTGCCAGTCGGGGCCGCCGGCCGAGGGTGTGATATCGACTGGGGTCAGCGGTGTCTCGTGCGGCAGCAATGCCAGCACATGGTCGTAGATCCAGCCGATCGTCGCCAGCACCGGCCCGTGGTCCGGCGGCGGCGGCAGCGGTTCAGTGGTGATCGCGCCGTTCGGGCCCTCCCGCTGGCGGGAGTCGGCGAGCAGGGTGCCATCGGGCGCGTACAGGCGGGCTTGGGCATCGGGCGTGGGCTCTGTCAGCCGGCGCAGTAGGGAAACAGCGACTTCCGACACCAGCTTGGGGTTTTGTGGGTCGGTCGTGCGCACCGCACTTTCGCCCAGCGCGCCCGCGAACACCCGCGCCTGTTCCCGCAGCGCGGTGACCTGAGCCTCCAGCAGCCCGTTCTGGTATTGGTCGAGGTACAGCAGCGCGACCACGAGCAGGGCGAGCGGCAGGGCGTTGACCGACAGGATGCGTCGCAGCAATGGCGACACCCAGCGCTGACGAAACCGACGGATCGGCGCGGCGCCGCGGGTCAGCCCAGACAGCATGGCGCCGTCAGGCACTTATTGTTCCCCTGGCACTTATTGCTCCTTATAGCGGTAGCCGATGCCGTAAAGCGTTTCGATATGGGTGAACTCTTCGGTCCCTGTGCGGAACTTCTTCCGGATGCGCTTCACGTGACTGTCGATGGTGCGGTCGTCGACGTAGATGTTTTCTCCGTACGCGGCATCGATCAACTGATCGCGGCTTTTCACCATGCCAGGACGGGCGGCCAGCGCCTTCACCAGCAGGAATTCGGTGACAGTAAGCTGGATGTCCTGGCCCTTCCACGTGCATTGGTGCTTGGTCTCATCCAGCACCAGGTCACCGCGGGTCATCACGCCGCCCGGCGCGGTGCCGGAGCCCTCGGCCTTGCCGGCCTCGTTGCGGCGGAGCAGGGCGCGGATGCGCTCCAGCAGAAGGCGCTGGCTGAAGGGTTTGGTGATGTAGTCGTCGGCGCCGAGACGCAGGCCCATCAGTTCATCCACCTCCTCGTCCTTCGAAGTGAGGAAGATCACCGGCATGGAACTGCGCTGGCGCAGCCGCTGCAGCAGCTCCATGCCGTCCATGCGGGGCATTTTGATATCGAGCACGGCCAGGTCGACCGGGCGGGCGTTCATGCCCTGCAGGGCGCTTTCACCGTCGGTGTAGGTGCGAACCGTAAAGCCTTCCTGCTCCAGCGTCATCGAGACACTGGTCAGGATGTTGCGGTCGTCGTCGACCAGGGCGATGGTCTGCTTCATCGTGTCTTCCTTGATCGTGTCTTTCTTGCGGGCCGTTCGCCAACATAGCACGATATGGCATACGCCAGATCGCAGATGATTGTGGGCGGATTGCGGACGCGGAGTGAACCAAATATGGCATCGGATGCGATCGCGGAAGATCCGGCGTGGCAATCAAGGAAATTGCTGCGGGCGGCACGAAGCGGGTGCCTGGCGACCAGCGCGAAGGGGCAGCCGTTCGCCTCCCTGGTGACGCCCGCGTGCATGCCGGACGGGTCGTTGCTGCTGCTCTTGTCCCGGCTTTCCGAACACACCCGGCACCTGATGGCGGACCCGCGGTGCTCCGTCATGGTGACCGGTCTGGCGGGGAGCGCAAATCCACAAACGACCCCGCGTGTGACGGTGACTGGCGTGGCCGAGACAATCGCTGATCCGGCGCTGCGGGCACGGTATCTGGCGGTGCATCCTTATGCGTCGCTGTACGCGGACTTTGGCGATTTTGCCTTCTGGCGGCTACTGCCCGTGACGGGACAACTGGTGGGCGGCTTCGCCCGCGCCCATCGCCTCAAGGGCGCCGACCTGGTCCCCGATGCCGACGCCGTCGCGACGATGCTGGCGGCCGAGGCGGGGATCCTATCGCACTGCAACCGCGACCATGCCGACGCGCTGTGCCTGATTGCCGGGTCCGCGGGCGACTGGCGGATGGTTACCGCCGATGCCGACGGGTTCGACCTGGCGTCAGGGGAGAACGTGGTCCGGTTTGCCTGGTCCGAACCGCTGAGTGACGCCACGGAGGTCCGCCGGGAGCTGGTTCGAATGGTGGGCGAGGCTCGGGGCGCGTAGCCTGCCGGATGATGCGCATGAACTCTTGCGGTTGTACCCATTGTGTGTATTTAGCCGCTATATAGACACACGAGTTAGCAGAACGCGGGCGAAAGCAATGCGGACCAATATCGATATCGACGACGCGCTGATTACCCAGGCTATCCAAGCGACTGGGGCAAAAACGAAAAAGGCGGCGGTTGAGGAGGGACTTCGTCTACTGGTTCGCCTCGCACGGCAAAAACACGCTGTCGAAGATATGCGGGGTCTTGGCTGGGAAGGTGGCCTCGATCGCAGTCGCGAAGACCGTCACGTTTGATCGTGGTGGACAGTTCGGTCTGGATCGCCAATTTACGAAATCAATTGATCCCGCCGGTGTTGCTGTTGTCGGATCTGTCCGGACGTGAGCCATTGATCGTCGGCGACCTGGTCATGCTGGAGGTGCTGCAGGGCGCGCGAGATGAGATCCATGCGGCGCGCATCGAGCTGGATCTCCGCCGGCATGTCGTGCAACCCATGCTGAACGTCGACATCGCGGCGAAGGCCGCGCGGAACTATCGGATTCTGCGCGCCGGCGGGGCGACAGTGCGCAAGACAGTGGATGTGATCATCGGCACTTTCTGTATCGAAATGGGCCATCGGCTGCTGCATGACGACCGGGATTTTATTGCGATGGAGGCCCTCCTTGGTCTGAGGGTGGTCCGTACGTAGCGGCGGCAGGGGGCTCCACTGCCAATTTGTCACCCGCGGTCAGTCTTGGGTCAGCGCGGCCGGGCCGACGTCCGGGCCCACCGCGGGCGTCCGCGGAGGCAGGAAGGTCAGACCCGCACGCGCTGCCATCGGTGCGATCGCGTCGTTGGCCTGAAGCTCAGCAAGGATCGCATCGACCTGTTCGATCAGCTTGCTGTTCGAGGCAAGACCGACCACCCCCATATTGAATGCCAACGAATGGCGGTAGCTCGACAGGGCAAGCGCCCCGGAGCCGTCCTGGGAGCCGTGGCGTCCGCGCCAGGCGTCGAATGCGCGCAGATCGACCAGCGCGGCGTCGACCGTGCCGGAGCGGACCGCCTCGAACACGCCGCGCGCGTCCGGCAGGTGCACGACATGCTCAATCAAGCGGCCGTTGCCATAATGCATCGCGATGGCGTCGGCCAAGGTCGCAATCTGGACGCCGATTTTCAGGCCGTCGAGGTCGGCCAGCGTCCGGACAGGACGATCCGCGTCGCGCGCCGGTAGCACGACCGCCAGCGCGTCCGCGCGATAGGGGCGCGTCGCCGCCAGTTCGTGGGTCTTCACCCACCGCCGACGGTCGTCCGGCGTCGCGCCGTCGAACGGCGGCAGTTTGACGGTCGGGGCATAGTGCGCCCGCAACGTGCTTTCCAGCAGGGGATACTCCGCCAGCAACTGGCACCGCCCGTCTGAAAGCAGGGCGTTGGCATCCTTGACCAGGTTGGTGTCTGGATCGTCGCGGCTGATGAACCATTGCACATGGAGGTCACGACCCAGATTGCGCGCGATGGTGCGGGCAAGCTCCAGGTCGAAACCGCTCGGAGGATCGCCGCGCAGCGAGAGCGGCGGATCGTTCGCCTGCAGGCAGACCGTCAGCGGCGGTTCGCCTGATCTTGCCTGATCCTGCGACCACGCTGGCTCAGACAGCATTGCCAAGCAGGCGAGAACCGCCGACGGCAGAAACCTCACGGCGCGACTCCCCCGGTTCGCACATACGCCCAAACATCCTCGATCTCGTCCGGGCGCAGCACGTCTTTCCATGGCGGCATCGCGTTCTTGCCGTTCCGCACGGAATTGAAGAAGCGCGCGCGGTCGTTGTGCGGAAACTTCCGGAGGTCAAACGAGATGTTGCCGGGATTGACCATATGCGGCCCGTGACAGTGTGAGCAGATAGTCGCGAACACGTGCTCGCCCTTGGCGAACTGTTCCGCAGAGGGCGGCGGCTCCGCTTCTTGGGGGTGTGGCGCATCCTGGGCGCGTCCCGAGATGACCAAGGCGAAAAACAACAATCCTGCAAGGGAGCAGGTCGCAATCCTCATTCCGGTCTCCGCGGTGGCCTGGCTGAGTGAAGGCGCCCCGCCGGCGAGGCGCCTTCGATCGCTTATTGGGGCTCTTATTGCGGGGCGAGCGCGAATACCCACAGCGAGCCGCCAGCCGGCACGGATGCCAGGCGTTCATCGCCAGAGAACAGCGCATAGACGCCGCCGATGCCGCTGGACACGGCAACATACTGCACGCCGTCCTGCTGCCAGGTGATCGGCTGACCCTCGATGCCAGACCCGGTTTTGAACTGCCACAGCTTGTTGCCGTTCTCGGCATCGAACGCCTCAACCTCGCCGGTCAGCTTGCCCGAGAACACCACCCCGCCGGCCGTCGACAGTACGCCGGAGAAGCGGGGGATGTCGCTCTTCGCTTCCCACTTGGCCTTGCCGGTCAGCGGATCGATCGCCTTCAGGCCGCCCCGCGACCCGTCCGGCCAGATCCAGCTGATGTCGGCGCCCCAATACGTCAGGCCAGCGCGGAACTCGGCGTCAACCGGCTTGTAGTGCATGCCGAAATTCAGCGTGTTGGCATAAATCAAACCGGTTTCTGGATCATACGAGGACGGGCTCCAGTTCTTGCCGCCCATCGCGCCCGGCCACACGTCGACTTCCTTGCCTTTTCTCACCTCGTCGGTGATCTCGGTGGGAATTGGCCGTCCAGACTCGTCGATACCCTTCGCCCAGGTCTGCTTGGTGATGTACTGGTTGGCCGCGATCAGCTTGCCGTTGGTGCGGTCGAGCACATACATGAAACCGTTGCGGTTTACGTCCATCACCGCCTTGATCGGCTTGCCGCTGACGTTCAGATCTGCCAGCACCATTTCGGCGACGCTGTCATAGTCGTACGGATCGTTTGGCGAGAACTGGAAATGCCACTTCATCTGTCCGGTCTTGGGATCGAGTGCCAAAACCGAGCAGCTGTAGAGATTGTCGCCGGGATGCTGGGTGGGGTTCCACGATCCGGCATTGCCAGTGCCCCAGTAGACAGTGTGCAACTCAGGATCGAACGAACCGGTGATCCAGGTTGATCCGCCGCCATGCTGCCAGGTGTCGCCTGGCCAGCTCTTGGCCTCGGGATCGCCGGGACCAGCGATCGTATAGGTGCGCCACAGATGCTTGCCGGTATCGGGGTCCCAGCCGTCGATGAAGCCGCGGATGCCATACTCCGCGCCGGAAATCCCGGTGATGACCACGCCATCCGCCACCAGCGGCGCCACAGTCTGCGAATAGCCCTGCTTCCAGTCGATGACATTCGACCGCCAGAGTTCCTTGCCGGTCTTCTGGTCCAGCGCGATGACGTTCGCGTCCAGCGTGGTGCGGAAGATCTTGCCGTCGTAGAGCGCCAGACCGCGGCTGATGATACCGCAGCAGACGATCCGCGGCGTCTCCGGCGGATATTCGATCTTCGACTTCCAGATCTGCTGTCCGGTCTTGGCGTCAATCGCCATCGTGGCCGCGTTGGTCGTCACGTACAGCACGCCCTTGTAGACCAGCGGCTGTGACTCTTCGCTCTTGTTGTCGTCGTAGCTATAGTTCCAGACCGGAACCAGCCGCTTGACGGTATCACGGTTGATCTGCGTCAGCGGGCTGAAGCGCTTCAGGTCATAGCCCATCCCGTAATTGAGGACATTTGCGGTATCCTTCCGCGCGCCCATAGTCAGATCAGCATCGGTCTGGGCGTATCCGCTGAGCGGAACAAGCGCTGCGACCACGGTGGCCAACAGAAGTTTTCGCATGATATTTCTCCCCTTGCCTGTTACTTTTTATGGTCAGTCGTTGCGTTATTACCGTATCGTCGGTCCAGGCTCTGGCGCTCGGCGCGTCGCGGATGCGCCTGCCTGAGCGTTTCGGGCGTTGGTCGACCTCGGCGTTTCTCGCAGTCTGGGCGGATTAGAGACCCCACGTCAGTGCGCGGCCAGACTCGTCCGGGGGTTATCACACCATCGTGAATATGCCCATCTATTCCGCCGGCCGGCGGCTGTGATGCGGCTCACATAGTTGCAGTTGAATTCTGGATATTTTCCGCCCGCGCGCTGCCCGCTGCCCGCCCGCCTCTGGCGCGACGGCAACGCATGACTTGGATTTCGACACCCGGCGCCTCCCTTCACCCCGATGATGGAGAGACCAATGCCCGACGAGAAATGGCTCCAGAACGAGCCCCAATCCTGGCACGATCTCAACCGAGCGCTGCAGGACATCTCGACGCTGCTTGCCTATCTGGGCGCCTTGCCGGAAGGGCGTCTACTGTCGTTCTTTGACGACACGCAAAGTAAAATTTCCACACCGGCCACCAGGATCACTTTGCCGCCATGCCCCAGTTATCCAGAATTTCTGGATAGGTTAACGGAGATCAGTCGCGCCTTCCAGGCGGGGCAGCGGCCGGAAACACCGGTCAGAGCTGATGGCGCGCATTCGCTCAGTCCGGAAGGTTTCGTTTACTGGAGCCGGGATTTCCTGGCGGCGGTGGCGGCGCCGGCGACCGCCGATTCGATCCGGCTGACGCACGATTACGTCGTCAGGCGCGCTCGGTCTGGCGCCTGGTGGCGGCGGCTGGCCGGCTTTGTTCCGGGCAGTAAACAACAGACGGCGATTACGCCGGTACTGGTTGTCAACCCGGACGACGAGACCAGAAAACTGTCGGCCCGCAGGCTTGCAATCCGGGTCCGTAACTACGAGTGGATTACCATGGTGGTGGTCGCGGTGACGGTGATCGTCTCCATCTATGCCTTGTCGGGACGGCTGATCCTGGGCCGCGAAAAAGAGGCGCGCGATGCATTCACGGCAATAGATGCTCAGGTGCAATCACAGGAGGACAAGATATTCCCGTCGGCGAAACTGCCGATCGATGAAACGCCCCGCATGAACGTGGTTTCCCTGTGCAGCTTTACCCAGCGGCGGGCGGTGGCGGAGTCGTCAGCCGGGATCAAGCTCGCGAGTTTGCCAACCGCCGCGGGCGATGTGATGGTTCAAGCGCTGACCGACAACAAACCCGACGCTGAGCCCAAGTATGAAACTGCCTATCTGTCGGCGTTGCAGGCGCATCTTTGTCCGCAGCGCGAAGAGGTTCTGCGGTCCTTGTTCGTGGTTACCATGCATCTGCAAAGCTGGAGCAGCGTCGTGACACAGAGTGTCGAGCATGGCTGGAATCTGGGGTACAAGTCGTACCGGTTGCATCTTGCTGTCCCGCTGGCACCGATCTTTGGGGTCGTGCCTTCGACGCTGAGCGACTACGCGAAGGAAAATGACGGCGATCTGTGCAAAAAGGTTGCACCCGAAATGATGACCGCTAACCTCGTCGACCATAAAGCGACTTCCGTCGCGTGCGAAAAGGTGCTGTGGACGCTGATCAACCGCGCACGCAATGTCGCGGAATCGATCCTCGGCAGTATAACCCAGTATATCCTGCCGGTTTGCTACGGCTTCCTTGGGGCGATGGCTGCGGCCATGCGGCTGCTGAGGCGCAAGGTTGATGCCTCGCTGCTGAATTTTACCGACCGGTCCCGCCTGCAACAAGGCGCGATCCTTGGCCTGCTGTGCGGCGGCGTCATCGGTCTGTTCGCGAGCTATATTGGCAACGCCGACCCTGCGGGAGGATTGGGGCTGTCGGCGATTGCGCTACTGGCCGGCTACAATGTGGACGGCGTGTTCCGCTTCCTGGACGAGCTGTCGGACCGGATCTTCCGGCCTGTCGCGCCGGCCAAGACCTGACGGCCTAACCGAATACGATCGGCCGCGACGGCTGGGGACCGGCGCCGCGTTATAGCGGACTCAGATCGAATAAGTAACGGAATTTCCGCATTATCCTGCGGCGCGGCCGGATCGCGCGGTGTTGGCTTGACCGTTGCGCGGGTTCCATCTTCTTGTCTCTATGCAGCCAGAAGAAACGCGTTGCGATAACAGATGCTTGAACCGAGGCCTGCGTGACCCGATCCGCAGACATCGTCGATATCAATGTTGATCCCGTGGCCGAACGGGCGCGGCGCCGCAGCATGTGGCTGCGTCTTGGTCTGCCGCTGGGCGGCGTCGGCCTGATCATCGGCTTTCTGCTTGGCATCGCCTTCTATGCCGATACCGCCAACCGCTCTGGCGTGCTCGGTCTTTCCGACACGTTGTTGCGCAGCACCCAGGAGCGCATCGCCCAGCAGATCGCCGCCTATCTCGATCCGGCCTCGCACGCCGTCTTGCTCGCTCACACCATGCTGGGCCGCGGCGCTGCGACGATTCGCACCGACCAGGCATATGTTTTTGCCGCCTCGGTGCTGGAGGCGACGCCACAGATCGCCAATGTGCTGTTCGCCGATGCCGCCGGAAACTTCATGCTGGTGACCCGCGCCGAGGGCGGACCAAAGGGCGCCACCGAAACCAAACACATCCTGACGTCGCCGTCCGGCCGGACCGTGAACTGGGTCACTCGCGACCCGGCCGGCGAGATCACGGCACGCCGCGAGGATCCGTCTGACGACTACGATGCCCGCACCCGTACCTGGTTCACCGGTGCACGGGCCGCGGACGACGTGTTCTGGAGCGGCGTCTATATCTTTTTCTCCGCCCGAGCCCCGGGGGTCACGGCCGCGGTGCATGGTCCGGACGCCAACCCTGACGTTGTTGCCGTGGATATTCGGCTCGATGCGATTTCCCACTTTCTTGGCGGACTTTCGATCGGCCGGACGGGACGCGCTTATATCGTGGCCAAGGACGGCACCATGGTCGCCGGACCTGATCCCGCGCGGATCCTGCGCACGCAGGACGGCAAGCTGGTGGCGGCGCCGGTCGACGGCATTGGCGACCCCGATCTGGTTGCCGGTTGGGACCATTTCCGTGCGCAGGGCCCCGGCAACCGAGTCATCGATGTCGGCGGCAGGCGCCTGATTTCGATCGTCAGCCCGCTCACCAGCTTCGGCCAGGACTGGCTGCTGGTCATCACCGTGCCCGAGGCGGAATTCAGCGGTTTCGTCACCGTCAATTCGCGTCGTTCGGCACTGGCGTCGCTGGCCGTTGTGGCACTTGCAGCTGGGTTGGCGGCGCTGCTGGTGCGCCAGGGGCTGCGCGCCGACCGGGCTGCCAGAGCGGTGGCCGAGAGGTCGGCGGCGGTGCAGCAGCAAAGTGCCGCCTTCGCCCGGCTGGCGACCGAGGCGGGCATGTTCGGCGCCGACGGCACGCCGCCCAAGGCGTTGACCGAAACGCTGGCCGAAGCGACCGGCGCCAGGCGTGCGGGGATGTGGCGGTTGTCCGGCCAGGGGCAGATCCTGCGGTGCATCGACAGCTTCGAGCCGGAAACCGGCGGCCACGTCGCCGGGCTGGAACTCTCGCGCCAGGAAGTGCCGGCGCTGTTCGAGGCGATGGCCGAAAACGAGCCGATCGACGCGCCGGACGCCAAACGCGACCGGCGCACTGCCGCTTTATACGGGTCCCTGATGGCCCCGCTTGGGACCTCGACGATGTTTGCCGTGCCGGTGACGCAAGCGGGCAGCGTGGCCGGCCTGGTCATGCTAGAGGACGCCCGCCGCGACCCCGCAGCACGCGATTTCGCGCGTGCCTGTGCCACGCTGGTGGCCCTCGCGACCATGGGGGAAATACCCCCGACCGAGGCCGCCCCGGCAACGCCGCATGCGGTCGAGCCAGAACCTGCGGCGGATGAGCTTGGGCTTGATCCGGGGCTGGTGGCATTCAGCGCGGTCGGCGAATGCGCCCCCCATGCGATGGTCCTGGTGCTCAATCTGCCGGACACGGCGGCCCCGTTGGCCCACCAGATTGCCTGCGGGGCGCAGCAGATCGCCTCCGCCCACGCCATCCCGTACGTCAAAATGCTCGGAACCCGGATCGTCGCCGCGGCCGGCTACGCCGCCGGTTCGGCGCCGGAACTGGCCGGGGCCGCGCCGCGCATGGCCGATGTCGCGATCGCATTGCGCGAACGGTGCGCCAGCTTGCTCGACGCCGACGACGGGCCCGCCGGATTCGGGCTTGGTCTGGATGTGGGGCCGGTGGTCGGCGCCACACTGGGGGAGGCGCCCGGCCTGTTCAACCTGTGGGGCGAGGCGCTGCAGGGCGCCGATGCATTGGCAGCTTCGGCCCCGGCCGAAGCAATCCAGACCAGCGAACGGGCCTATCTTTTGCTGCGCCAGGCGTTTCTCTTCCGCCCACGCGGCCTGTTCTACCGTCCGCGTACCGGCGAGGCGCGCAGCTATGTTCTGGCCGGACGCGCATGAGCGTGCTGGGCGTCATCGGCGCCGAGGCCCGCGGACGCTCGTCCTACGTGCTGCAACTCGCGGCGCTGTTTTGGGGCGTGCTTCGGGAGGGCGCATTTCCCTCCACCTGGCGCCGTACCGTACGCGCCGGTTTTCGCTCTGCCCTGACGCGTACGCTGGGCGGCTCGCTGGGTACCGTCGCTGTTGCGGCGTTGATCGTCGGTCTGGGCCTGGTGTTCGAAGCGCTGTACTGGCTGCGGACCGCGGGACAGGAGGAGCAGATCGGCCGCATCCTGGTGATTGTGCTGTTTCGCGAAATCACCCCGCTGCTGGTCGGCATCATCCTGCTGGGTCGCGGCGGCACGGCGACCGTCGCTGAACTCGGCATGCTGACCGCCGAAGGCGAGGTCGCGATCCTGCGGGCCGAGGGGATCGACATCTTCGATTACCTGGTGCTGCCGCGTGCCGTGTCGTTCGCGCTCGCCGCCTTTACCCTGGGTGTGGTGTTTGTCGTGGGGTCGTTGATCAGTGGCTTCGTCGCCGGCAGCCTGGCGGGCGTCGTCAACACCTCGATCTTCGGCTTCCTGGACAATGTGCTGCGCGCGATGACGGCCCGTGATCTGGCGATCTTCCCGGCCAAGCTGCTGCTGATCGGACTGGTTGTGGCCTTGAGTAGCTGTATCACCGGCCTGGGCGCGCAGGAGGCCGACACGCTGTCCACCCTGTTGCCGCGTGGCTTCACCCGCGGCGTCACCGGGATTCTGGCCGTCACCCTTGTGCTGAGTGCGGCGCTGTGACCGCACCGGCCGTCCTGGCGCTGGAGGCCGCCCGCGGTTCGGGGGAACGCGTGCCGCTCGCCGCCCTCGACCTGACCCTGATGGAGGGTGATTTCGCACTGATCGAGGTACCGGGATCGCGCCGCGGGGCCGCCTTCGCCGATGTCTGCTGCGGACTTTTCCCGCTGACCGCCGGCCGCGCGCGTTTCCTGGGCCGCGACTGGCAGACGACGCCGCAACGCCACGCCGACGCCTTGCGTGGCCGCATCGGCCGGCTGTTCCACCAGCCGCTGCGGCCCGATATGCATGATGTCGCCACCCGGGTGCTGGCGGCTCGGCTGCACCACACCCGTATTCCGGACGCAACCTTGCGCGACGAGGCCACCAGTCTGGCCTTGCGTTTCGGTCTGCCGGGTTTGCCCGCCGGCCCGGCCCGGCAACTGACCGAACCTGACCTGCTGCGCGCCGCGTGTGTGCGCGCCTTTATGGGCCAGCCGCGCCTGGTGATCCTGGAACTGCCGGTGACTTTCCAGCAGGATGATCTGCTTCCGGCGCTGCTGGAAGTCGGGGCCGAAGCGCGCGGTCAAGGAGTGACGATCATGTGGCTGGCAGGTGCGGGCCCGGCGCTGCGTGATCGGTCCGTTCGCCCGACGCACCGGCTTCGGCTGAGTGACACCGGGCTGGCGTCGGTCCGCCTGCCGGGGCGGGCAGCATGAGATTCTTGCGAAACACTGACGAATGGGTCGGCCTGCTGGTGCTGGTCAGCATCGGCCTCTTCCTGGCCGCCGTGCTGCATGCCGGCCTGCTGAGTGACTGGTTCCGCCCCACCGCTGAATTGCGGATCATTTTGCCGGAGAGCGGCAGTCAGGGCCTTTCGTCCGGTGCCGATATCCAGGTTCTCGGCACGCGGGTGGGCACGGTCCGTCGCATCGTGGTTGACCCGAACCAGCGGATGTATGCGCAAGCGGAGATGGAGCAGCAGGCAACCGGGTTCATCCGCCGTGACAGCCGCGCCGTGGTGAAAAAACAGTTCGGGGTCGCCGGCGCCGCGTTTCTCGATATTTCGCGCGGCACCGGCGAGCCGCTCGATTGGCATTTTGCCGTTATCGACGCAGTGACAGAGCGGGATCCGACCGAGAACATCGGCGCGATGATCGACCAGGTGAAGGCGAAGGTCTTTCCGATCCTGGATGATGTTGCCCGCGCAACCCACGCCCTGGCCGACACCGCGGTGGGCATTTCGGAGGGCCACGGTGACGTTGGCCGGCTGATGAAGAATGAGGATCTGGCGAATCAGTTGAGCCAGACGCTAGGTAATCTGAAAACCGCGACCGAACAGCTCAATGCCGCCCTGGCCGACGTTAAAAGCGTCACCACCACGGCCACCGGGCCGGAGGGCGTCCCCGCCTTGCTGCACCGCGCGGACGATGCGCTGGCCTCGGTGCAGAAGGCGACCCGTGACCTCGCCAGCGCGACGCCGCGGCTGCCGGCGATTACGCGCGACGTCGGCACCAGCACGGCCAACCTGCCGGCACTCCTCACCCAGTCGCAGACCGCCGCGGCCGAACTGGAAAAGGTGCTGGACCAGTTGAGCCACACCTGGCCGCTGTCCGGGTCGGCCCCGCCTGAGGCGCGGCGCCTGTCACCGGCCGAGGTTCGGCCGTGAGGCGGATTGCGGCCGTTCTGATGCTGCTGGCCGGCTGTTCATCCGCGCCTAGGACGGCCACGCCACAAGATCCCACGCTGGCTCGGTTCGACCACGCGGGCGATATCGCTTTCAATCTGGAACAGCCAGGCCAGGCGGTGGCGCAATACCGCGCGGCACTCGCGCGTGCCCGAACCCGCGACGATGCGGCGGCCATTGCGGACGCCGGCTTCAATCTGGCGACGGCGGAGCTGCGCGCTGGTCAGCCGCGCGATGCCCTGCGTACCGCGCGCCTGCTGCGGACGGAACTTGGCCGGCGCGGCATTGTCGATCCGGGCTTCGATCTGATTTCGGCGGTTGCGCTGTTCCGGCTGAATGATCTCGCCGCCGCCGACCGCATCGCCACCGGGCTGACCCGCAGCAGGAAGCCGGCACTGGCGAACGCGGCCTGGTTCCTGCGGGGCCTGATCGCGGATGCGGATCATGATCGAGCTGGCCTGCAGAAAGCCGCCGCGTCACTGACGCCGACGGCCGATCCGGGCGATGCGGCGGAGTTGCAGGCGCGGCTGAGCAAGGACGCCGCGCTGGCGGTGCATGCCGCCGACTTGCGGCGCGACCAGTTGGATTACCGGGGTATGTCGCGCGCGCTGGCCTTGGCAGCGGGCTTCACGCCAGGTGACGCCGAGGCGGCCGATCTGTATTTGCGAGCCGGCCGCAGCGCGGCGGCTCAGGGCGATGCGGCGGACGCGCGGGATTGGCTGGGCAAGGCGAGCAAACTTGCGCCCGACACCGCCCTGCGTGGCGACGCGGAGCAGGCGCTGCGGGATCTTCCGTCCCGCTGATAGCGCGTGCGGGTGGCGGTGACGGAGAGGCGGCGAATGGTCTGTTAGTGGCCAGGCTGGGTAATACGGGAGCCAGGAACGTGCCCGATCTGTTGCTAGAGCGGCTGGTATCCGGCCTTGCCGGGGTGCCTGGTGTCGCTGCGATCGTTCTCGGCGGATCGCGCGCGAGGGGGACGGCGAGCGCTGCCTCGGACTACGACATTGGCCTGTATTACGGACCGGATGTTCCACTCGACACCGACCGGTTGCTGGAGGTTGTCAGAGGGCAGGTCGACGATCCTGGTGCGGCCGAGGTGACGCCGGTCGGGGGCTGGGGGCCCTGGTTCGTCGGTGGGGGCTGGTTCTCGATAGACGGTGTGAAGGTGGACCTGCTGTATCGCGGCACCGACGCTGTCGCCCAGGTGATCAAGGCGTGTCAGGCTGGCAACGTGACCATCGACTACCAGCCCGGACACCCGTTCGGGTTCTGCTCCGCTGCCTGGATGGGAGAGGTCGCGCTTTGCCAGAAGCTGCATGATCCGCGGGGCTTGATCGCCGAACTCAAGGCAATGACGTCGCCTTATCCAAGGCAGTTGCGGGAGGCGCTGATCCGCCGCTTTGAATGGGAAATCCTGTTCAGCATCGAGAACGCTGAAAAGGCCGCCCGCCGCTGGGAGCAAACGCACGTCGCAGGGTGTGTCTACCGGGCGCTGTGCTGCCTGGCTCAGGTACTGTTTGCACTCAACCGGCGCTACCTCATCAACGAGAAGGGCGCTCTGGAAGAGGCCGCATGCTTTCCTGTCACGATCTCCGGGCTGGCGGACCGCGTGGCAGAGATCTGGCAGGCGATTGGACAAGGCAGGTTCGAGCTTGCCTTCGAGGCACTGAAGACGATGGAGCGTACATTGCGGGCCCAGGTCGCAGCGAGGCCATGACGTCGAGTGCTCGGCCGATTAGAGCATGATCGTCTTGAGTTGACTCTTGCGTGAGGGCGATTCCGGCGCGGCCGAAAATCTGATCCAAGATAGCGGCTGGGTTGGAGGCCAGCATCTATGGGCGCTCCTTACACGTTGGATTTGCGCGAACGCGTTGT
>DASYBP010000244.1:0-3895 GCA_036500715.1 Rhodopila sp. | reverse complement strand
CGCGACGACGCAAACAGCCCCACCCGGTGAGACCACGCACTGGACCGCCGCCGCGATGGCCAAACACATCGGCATCAGCGTCAGTTCGGTGCAGCGCATCTGGCGCAAGCACGGCTTGCAGCCACATCAGGTCCGTCAGTTCAAGCTGTCCAACGATCCACGGTTCGCCGCCAAGCTGCTCGATAGCGTCGGACTTTATGTCGATCCTCCCGCGCATGCGGTGGTGCTGTCACCGGGTGACCAAAAAGCGCGCGATGCCGGAATATCACGGGAGACATCAGGATATCAATAGAGACGTGAATTCAATCGCTTGGTGCGACCAATGATGCGAGCTTGGCCGCCGCCGCCGATCGTTTTCCCGCTTAGCGAGAAGGCTGTTGCTCTATCCAACTGAGCTAAGGGCGCAAATCCGCCGATCCGTTTCGTCTGGCCAGTGTCCCGCCAGCCCTAAATGAACAACAAACGCGGTGCAGGTTACCCGGCCAACGTCGCGTGCCAATTACGTGGCTCCGCGCTTTGGCAACGACTCTCAGACCGCCAGCAAGGCCTGCGCGCAGGCATCCAGCAGCGCATCGACGTCCAGGCCGTATTCCCGATACAAATCCGGAATATCCCCGCTCTGCCCGAACCGGTCCGGCCCCAGCGGCACCACGCGCTGCCCTCGCACCGCACCCAGCCACGCATGCGTCGCCGGATGCCCGTCCAACACGCTCACGATCGCCGCGCCGGAGGCCAGCGGTGCCAGCACGGTCTCGATATGCGACACCGCCTGCCGGTCCCCTGCCCGCCTGGCACGCAACGCCTCCAGCCATCCTGCATGCAGCCGATCCGGCGATGTCACCGCCAGCAGCCCGGCTCCCGGCTCCTCGTCGCGCACCACCTCGAAAGCCGCCTCGGCTTCCGGTGCCACCGGCCCCTGATACGCTACCGCGATCCGTGCCCCGGCAGCCGGAGGCGCCACCCAGTGCGCCCCCGCAATCACCGCGGCCGGATCCACCACGCGCTCCCGCTGCGCCAGCGCCCGCGTCGACAACCGCAGCCACACCGCCGACCCTTCCGGCCGCTGCATGAAATCGAACGCGTGCCGCAGCAGGATCCCGAGTTCATCGACATGCGCCGGCTCAAATGATGCCAGCCGATCGGCCGCCATCCCGATCAGCGGCGTATTGACCGACTGATGCTGCCCACCCTCCGGCGCCAGCGTCAGCCCCGATGGCGTGGAAACCAGCAAAAACCGTGCATCCTGGTAACAGGCATATAGCAGGGCATCCAGCCCACGATTGACAAACGGATCGTAGACTGTCCCCACCGGCAGGATCCTGGCCCCCGTCATCCCCGGCGCCAATCCGGCCGCCCCCAGCACCAGGAAAAGATTCTGCTCGGCGATCCCGAGTTCGATGTGCTGGCCCTTCGGCGACATGCCCCACCGCTGAGCCGACGCCAGTTTCGAGTCGCGGAAGACATCGTTCCGGGTATGGCGATCGAAAATCCCCCGCCTGTTCACCCAAGGGCCGAGGTTGGTCGACACCGTCACGTCCGGCGACGTCGTCATGATATGCGCCGCCAGGTCCTTCAATTCCCCCTGGCCGCGGCCGATCTCGGCCAGGATTTCGCCAAATCCGCCCTGAGTCGACATCTTCCGCCCGCCAAACCGTGGCACCGGCAACGCCACCGGCACATGCACGCTGGGTGCCGATAGCGATCGTCCCTCCGGCGTCAACGGCGTGCCGAACGGACAGTCCTGCAGGAACTCGCGCAACTCCGCTTCCGGCACGTCCAACCCCTCGAACGGATCCCATTCGTGCCCCGGCCGGATGTTCATGTCGTGACGGAACTGCTCCATCTGCTCCTTGCTCATCAACCCGGCATGGTTGTCCTTGTGCCCGGCAAACGGCAGCCCCATCCCCTTGATCGTATAGGCAATGAAACAGGTCGGCTGATCCCCCTCGGCATCCGCCGCCCGCAGACACTCGATCAGCGTCTCGATGTCATGGCCGCCCAGGTTGGTCATCAGCGCGCCCAGCTCTTCATCGGAGAGTTCGTCGATGATCGCCCGTGCCTTCGACCGCCCCAGATCAGACAGCAGAGTCTGCCGCCAGGCCGCGCCACCCTGAAACGTCAGCGCCGCATACAGACTGTTGGGACAATCGTCGATCCACGCCCGCAGTGCCTCGCCGCCCTCTCGGGCAAACGCCGCCTCCAGCTTACGGCCGTACTTGATGGTGACGCAGTTCCATCCCATGTCGCGGAACAGCCCTTCGATCCGCCCGAACAGCCGATCCGGCACCACGGAATCGAGGCTTTGTCGGTTGTAGTCGACGATCCACCAGACGTTGCGGACGTCGTGCTTCCAGCCCTCCAGCAACGCCTCGTAGATATTCCCCTCATCCAGTTCCGCATCGCCGCAGATCGCGACATGCCGGCCCGGCGGCAGATCGGTCCGCCCCAGCCCATGCAGCCTGGTGTAATCCGCCATCAGCGCGGCGAAACTTGTCATCGCCACGCCCAGCCCGACCGAACCGGTGGAAAAATCCACTTCCCCGCCGTCCTTTACCCGCGACGGATACGGCTGGATGCCGCCGAACTGCCGCAGCCCCTCCAGCTTCTCCCGCGTCTGCCGCCCGAACAGATAGTTCATCGCGTGGAACACCGGTCCCGCATGCGGCTTGACCGCGACGCGATCCTGCGGCCGAGCGACCTCGAGATACAGCGCCGCCATGATGGAGATGCATGAGGCGCACGACGCCTGATGGCCGCCCACCTTCAACCCGTCGCGGTTCGGACGAATGTGGTTGGCGTGGTGGATCATCCATGCCGACAGCCACAGCAGCTTGCGCTCGAACTGCTTCAGGATGTGCACACGACGCGACTCCGGCGGCAGCAGCGGCGTGACCGTAGTCAGGGGCGCATTCATGAAGTCCCTCCCAGCGACGATGGCCCATTCAGCAACGAAGGCCCCATAGCAACGTTGGCCAGGGCGTTTCTTGCACTGTTCCGCCGCGGAGTCACCACGTCAGCCGGTATCGTCTCCGCGATAAGCCGCTTCCGGCGTCGCCACCTCCAGCTTCGACATTTTCATCAGCGCGCCCATCATCCGCGCGAGCTGTTCGCTGCGGCCCTGCTTCATCATGCGCCCGAGCGCCTCGGGCACGGTTCCCGCCGGGAACGGCATGCCCTCTCCGTAATGCGAAACTATGTCGAGGTGCGAATCCGGAAACGCCGACACGTAGAAGCGCGCGGCCTCCTCCGCATTGCCGTCGAACCAAAGACAGGGCGCGATCATGCCCCACCCCGCATCGCAGATATTGTTTCAATCACGACATCTCTCCTTCGGTCTTCGATGGGCGAGATCGATCGCGTTGACGGTCTCATCAACCCTGCTCTTCCACTCTCGGCGTCTTGGCTCAGACCCGACCCGGACGCGCGGCAGGTTCCCCACTTTGCACACCGCGCCCCGGCGCGCCAACCGCGGGCGTCATTGGGTTGATCGTGCGCGTCGAGACAACCAGCGTAACTCGCCCCTCCGGCCACCCAGTGTCCGATCGCCTTGAAGCGCGAGTTGCGAAGCAATCACGATTTCCGCGTGAATCGGCCAAAGCAAGTGCGACGTATCGCGCTTCTCTGAGGCGCGATACTGATGGTCAATCCTCGCGCCCCCGCGCCGCGGCTGATTCCGCCGCCAGCCGGTCGCGCCGGCAATCTGCGGATCCGAACAGCCCGATCCGATCCAGCCGTACCCGGCGCACGTCACCGAAGCGGATTGTCACACCGGCCTTGTCGAAGAACTCCAGGATCAGGATGGCGACCTTGCGGCCGTTGTTCAGGCGGTCCCGGAACGCCGCCGCGGTCAGCAGACCGTCCGCATCGGCGGCATCCGCCGCAATCGCTGCCATCT
>DASYBP010000243.1:0-4883 GCA_036500715.1 Rhodopila sp. | reverse complement strand
CGACCCTTCCCACCGATCCGCCGGCCCCCCCAGCCCCGATGCCATCATCATCCAGCAGACCGCGGCGCAAGCCGGCGGCGATGTCGGGCGCTGGCTCCAGGCCGCCCAGGCGGCGCGCCACGCCGGCCAGCCGGAACAGGCTCGGACGATGCTGACCGACGCTGCCAGGCGGTTTCCCGACAACGCGCCCGTCCGGCACGATCTGGCCCGAGCGGCCGAGGCTGTCGGCGACTGGCAGGCGGCCGAAGGTGCCTGGCACGCGTTCGCCGTCCTCAGGCCTGCGGTGTGGTGGGGCCCGGCCAACGCGGCCCTGGCCCTGCGCCGCCAGGGACGCATGCAACAGGCCGAGGCACTTCTGGCGCAGGCCTGTGGCCAGTTCCCAAATGATCCGGGGCCGTTTATTGAGCACGCCCGCCAGGCCGAACTGCAAGGCGACTGGGACGAAGCCGGCGCGCGCTGGGCCGCGGTCATCGCGCGATTCCCGCAATCCTGGGACGGCCTGGCCGGCCACGCGCGTGTCCTGCGAACCCAGGGCCAGCCCGACGCCGCCCGAGCGGTCCTGATCCAGGCGCTGGAGAAATTCCCCTCATTCACCA
Source organism: Rhodopila sp. (assembly GCA_036500715.1). GTDB lineage: Bacteria > Pseudomonadota > Alphaproteobacteria > Acetobacterales > Acetobacteraceae > Rhodopila. The sequence goes on along the minus strand of DASYBP010000243.1, from coordinate 4,287 downwards.
GTCCACTGCACGATCTGGCGCGGTTGGCGGAATGGCGGCGCGACTGGACCGCCGCGGAGCGCTGGTGGCGGCTCTGGGTCGCGTTCGAGCCGGATCGGTGGTTCGGCCACGCCGGGCTGGCGAACGCACTACGCGAGCAGGGGCAGGGCGCGCGCGCCGCCGCCGTCCTTGCCGCTCAGTTCGACCGCTTTGGCCACGAGCCCGGCTTTTTCATCGAATGCGGCAAGCTGTCCGAACGTTCCGCGGACTGGCGCGCAGCAGCAGAACGTTGGGCGGCGATACGCAATCGCTTCCCTAACGATTGGCCAGGCTACGGCGCCCAGGCGCGCGCGCTGCGAGAGATGGGCAGACCGTCCGAAGCCGACGCTCTTGTCGCCACTGCCGCGCAGCAGTTTCCCGAACAGACCGAACTGCTGCAGGAACTCGCGCTGGCGGCGGAACATGGTCGGGACTGGGCCACGGCGGAGGCTTGGTGGCGGTCCTTCCTGCAGCGGAACACCCAGCCCTGGGAGGCCTATATCGGGCTCGCTGGCGTCCTGCGCGAACAGCGCCGCCACGACGAAGCGGCCGGGGCGCTGGCGGAAGCGCTCGATCGGTTCCCGCATAGCCCCGACGCCCTCATCGCGATCGTCGGGCAGATCAGCCAGCCCGGCACCAGCCTGCCGGACGCGCGGCTGGATACGCTCGAACATCTATTCGCGGAACATGCGAACCAGCCAGATCCGCCCCGACCGATCCTCCTCGCGAGCGCCCTGATCGCGCGAGAACGGCGGGACTGGGACGCCTATCGCCGCCGCCTGGAGGTCATGGCCGCCAGCCAGCCGAACGATCCGCGAGTCCGCATCCTGCTGGCCGAGGCCAAGGAGCTAGCGCCGGAAGCCGCGGCCGCAACCACCACGCCCGCGGCGGTTGCCGAAGACACCGAACTCGCGTTGTCATTCGAAAGCCTGGGCGGCGGACGCGCCGCGGACGGCGGCTCGGGCGGCGACGGCGGCTGTGAGTTCGGCTTCTTCCAGCGCAGCCTGCATGCAGAACCGCTCAGCCTGCTGCGCTGGGCAACCATCCAGCCGCCCGACCTGCTGCGCGGGTTGGCGGATGGCTTTGGCGCGCTGGACCGCGCCGACACGGTCGAACTCCGCCCGCAGGCTCACTATGACTGGCAGGTTCGGGAGCATCATTACAATATACAGATCGACCACACCCATCTGGATCGCGAGAAGGTCGATATCGCCGAAGCCCAGCGGATGGTTCGCAAGCGGTTCGTGTTTCTTCGCCGCAAGTTGATCGACGATCTGGCGCTGGGCGAGAAGATTTTTGTCTACCGCCTTGCCGACCGCAGTATAATGGCTGAACAAATCGAGGAACTCGCGCAGGCGGTCAACCAGTATGGCCGCAACACCTTGTTGTTTGTCGTGCGGAATGCCGCACAAACCCAGCCGTTTTGTATCGAACGCCAGCGGGAGGGCCTCATAGTCGCGAGCATCGCACCGTCGCCGCTGCCCGAAATGCCGATCAACCACCATGCCTGGCTGGAACTTTGTCGCTTCGCCCGCGCGGTCGCCCCGGCGTCGTAACGACATTCTCCGGCGGTCCCTCGGCCGCGGCTAAGTATTGAACTGTATAACGATGTAATCCCACGACCCCGAACTGTGCCGGAGGACGCACGCTCTCCCAACAGAACATTTCGGCGACCACCCCGACGGGCACGACGATTCTGCCTGGTGGCGCGTCGTTCAAGCTCTGGGCCCCGCGCGCGACCGCGGTCTACCTGAACGGCACCTTCGGCGGCACGGTCTACAGCACCCAAACCGACGACCGCCTGCTCCGCAAGGATGCGTCCGGCTACTGGACCGGCTTTCAGACCGCGGCGAAAGATGGCGATCCTTATCGTTTCTGGATCGTTGGCACCGGGACGACCGGATACAAGCGTGACCCCTATGCCCGCGAACTCACCCAGACCGGCTTCCCCGATTGTGACAACATCCTGCGCGCGTCTGACGCCTATCCCTGGCACGACGCCGGCTTCCGCACCCCCGACTTCTCCGACATGGTCATCTACCAGTTGCACGTCGGCACCTACGCCATCCGGACCCAGGGTGTTGCCTCGAATCTTCTGGATGTCGCCTGCAAGATCCCCTACCTCGTCGCACTCGGTATCAACGTGCTGCAGCCCCTGCCAATAGACGAGCAAGAGGCAAACCCCAACATGGGCTACAGCGGCGCCGACCTGTTCTCACCGGACATGCCTTACGTTACAACTACAAATCTACCCGGCTACCTGACAACGATCAACGCCATGCTGGCGGCAAAACAACTCTCCCCGCTCGAACTCCAGCACATCCGGTCCGCGCCGAACCAACTCAAGGTCCTGGTTGATCTGTGCCACGTCAACGGCATCGCCGTCACCTTCGACGTGGTCTACAACCACGCCGGCGGCTTCACCGTCAACGGCAAACTAGACGACAACTGTATCTACTACCTCGATCGGGTGCCAAACAAAGGCAACAACAACGACAGCCTCTATTTCACCGACCAGGACCGCGGCACCGGCGGCCTCGCCTTCGCGCTGTGGAATGCGGACGTCTGCCGGTTTTTGTCCGACAACGCTGCCCACTACATCAACGAATTTCACGCCGATGGCTTTCGCTACGATGAAATAAGCATCCTGCTGTCCACCAACCAGGGCAGCGGCTGGGAATTCTGTCGCGCCCTCACCACGCAGCTCCGCGCACTGCAGCCACGAATTCTACAGAACGCTGAGTTCTGGCCAGGCGAATTCAACGACATCCCGACGACCGCCCTGCCGGTGATCGCCCCGGCCTCCGCCGGCGGCGCTGGCTTCGACGTCGTGCAGCACGACTATCTGCGCGGTACCCTGCGAGACGCTGTCGGCGCAGCCTCCGGCGGAGCCAGCGCTTTCCTGTCCGTGTCCGCCATCGGCGCCGCGCTTTACCCGCCGACCTTCGATCATGCCTGGCGCGCCGTCACCTGCATCGAGAACCACGACCTCGTCTACGCCGGCCGCAATCCGCGCATCCCCGTCCTCGCCGACTCCGCCGATCCACACGCCTGGTACGGACGGAGCCGCAGCCGTTTCGCCAGCGCCATCCTGCTCACCGCCCCCGGCATTCCGCAACTTTTCATGGGTCAGGAATTTCTCGAGACCAACCAGTGGAACGAAAACCCTGGCGGATCAAATCTCTTGTCGTGGGCGGCCCTCAACAGCGGCACCGATCGTGCCATGACAGATTTTCTTCGGTTCATGCAGGATCTGATCTGCCTGCGGCAAAGCCAGCCGGCCCTCCGCGGCGACAACGTCCACCCGTTCTACAACTCGGACTCGGACCGTGTTCTCGCCTTCCACCGCTGGCTGGACGGAACCGGTCAGGATGTGATCGTCGTCGGCTCGCTCGCGGAAAGTAACTGGTACAACTACAACATTGGCTTTCCCGCGACGGGCTTCTGGCGAGAAATATTCAACAGTGACGTCTATGACAACTGGGTCAATCCCTGGGTGGCCGGAAACGGCACCGGTGTCTATGCCAACGGAGCCCCGCTGCACGGCTTCACCACCTCCGCCTCCGTCGTCATCCCGGCCAACGGTGTCGTGGTCTTCGCGAAATGAAGACAAAAGCCATGAAAGCCAGTCCGAAACGACTTTGCGGCGCGCTCCTGCTCCTGGGCACCACCATCAACTGCCATATAGGCGCCTTTACCGATCACTACTGACCTCTGCCGTCGCCCCAACAACCCCAAACCCGCTATCCACGAAACCCGCATGCGGCCAGCGCCGCCAGCATATGCGGCGGCGGTTGCGCGACGGCATCGACCGGCGGCTCCAACGGCAGATGAATCGCCCTGGACAACAAGTGCAACCCGCCGCCAGCGGTCCCGTACCGCTCATCGCCCACGATCGAACATCCCAGCACCGCGCAATGCACACGCACCTGATGGGTCCGCCCCGTCCGCGGCCGCATCTCCAGCCATGTCAGCCCCGGAGCGCGGCCCAAAACGCGCCAGTCGGTAACCGCGCGCTGCCCGGCGGGATCAACCACCATCCGCCACCCCTGCCGGTCACTGACCCGCCGCAACGGCGCATCCACAACGCCGCCATCGGCCGCCACCTCGCGATCCACCACCGCCCAATAAACCTTCCGCACTTCACCCGACGTGAACAACGCCTGCGCTGACCGCAACGCCGCCTGCCGCAGCGCAATAACCAGGCACCCTGCCGTATCGGAATCCAACCGATGCGCCAGCCAGGGCCCATCCTTCCGCCGCGACAAC
>DASYBP010000242.1:0-4249 GCA_036500715.1 Rhodopila sp. | reverse complement strand
GGCGCCCCGCCACCGCTGCCCCGCCACCGTTAGAGGAAACCCGGGGATGCGCATCGTCGCCGGCGCCTGGCGCGGCCGCTCGCTGGTCGCGCCACTAGGGCAGGCCACCCGCCCCACCGCCGATCGCGTCCGCCAGGCCCTGTTCGACACCCTAATGCACGCCGAGTGGGCCGGCCGCACGGCGATCGAAGGTGCGGCCGTCCTCGACGTGTTCGCCGGCACCGGGGCGCTGGGACTGGAAGCCTTGTCGCGTGGCGCCGCCACCGCGACGTTCATCGAATCCGACCCAACCGCGCTCCGCGCCCTCCGGACGAACATCGCAGCCTGCAAGGCCGAAAGCCGCACCAAAATATTGGTGACCGACGCCCTCTTGGCGGTCCCCGTCGCCCGAGCGGGCGCGGACATCGTCGCCCGCGCGGGCGTGGACATCGTCGCCAGAACGGGCGCGGACATCGTCTTCCTGGACCCACCCTACGGCCGGAACCTCGTCCCGCGCGCCCTGACCCACCTGCACCGCACCGGTCATCTGCGTCCGGGCGCCTTCATCATCGCTGAAACCGGCCGCGACGAAACTTGGCTCCCCGAACAACCCCTGCTGGCCGAGCGTCAATATGCCGCCGCCCGGATCCTCGTTTTCCGCGCTGGCGATTCTGCGCGGGATTGCTACTGACGAACGCCATGCGCCATCGCCGGATCACCCGCGACCCTCGCGCCTTCGCCTAAATTCGGCCACCCTCAAGCGAGTGGCGGCGCAGGCACAGCACGGCGATCAACGCGCCGATCAACTGGGCAGCGGCACCCATCAAGAACGCGCCCGGCATCCCAGTCAGGAACATCGTCGCATTCCTGGCCGCCTGTTCGACGTGACCACCGAACAGCAATCCCAGTGCGGCCACCCCAATAGTCGCGCCGACCATCCGCCCGACATTCACCAGGCCAGACGCTAGCCCCGACCGCGCTTTCGGTGCGTTCGCTACGGCGGCCGTCGCAATCGGGCCGGTGATAAGGCCGAGGCCAATGCCGACCGCGAACAGCGCAACCGCAATCCCGCCGTAGCCAGCCTGGATCAACGGGGTGGCCAACAGCAGCAAGCCCATTGTCGTCAGCCCCATCCCGCATCCGATCAGCGCGCGAGGTCCAACGCGATTTGCCACCCGCTCAGCCGCTGGCGACACCAGGAAGAATGTCACCGACATCGGCAACAACGCGATTCCGGCCCCGAGCACGCTGTCGCCGCGGGTCGCCTGCAAATACAGCGGCAACAGAAACAGCAGCCCGTACACGCCGAAGGTCATCAGTGTGGCATCAGCAACCGCGGCGGAAAACGCGGCGCTGCCGAAGATGGACAACGGCGGCATCGGGTTCGCTGAACGCCGCTCAACGGTCAGGAACGCGGCGAAGCCGATTGCGCACACAGCGAAGCAGCCCTGCACTGCCGGTGACAAAAATCCCCAGTTCGGTCCTTCAATGAACCCCAGGACCAACGCGCCAAGCGCGACGATCGCCAGAATCTGCCCGGAGACGTCGAGATGCCGTCCCTCCCGAACACGCGTTTCCTCTCCGTGTGGTGGTTCCGAAGTCCGCCGTACCGTGGATCATCTTAGGAGCGGACTTCGGAACCATAAACCACACTAGAAAACAATGCATTGCTAGTGTCCTGATCGATTCGAAGGTCCGTAAAGCGGCTGCTCCACATTGTGACGGGCTTTCGAATCGGGGCTCTAGCGCGATCGCCGCCAAAGGCCAGTGTCGTTCCGGCAACCGGCAGGATTGCATAGAACAGGCTGCGCCAGCCCAGGCTGGCGACAAGGACGCCGCCAATCGTCGGACCGATCGCCATCGCCAGACCGTTCATACCGCCCCAAAGCGCAATGGCCCGCGCGCGCTGTCCGGCATCTGGATAGGTGACATTCAGGATGGCCAGCGCCGTCGGCAGCAACAGCGCGGCACCTATGCCGGCAATGCCGCGTCCGGCGAGCAATGTGGCGGCGCCGGGGGCGACAGCACACACCAGCGAGCCGGCGGCAAACAGCAGCACGCCCAAAACGAATATGCGGCGACGCCCATACAGATCACCCAGCGTTCCACCGGTCAGGATCAGCACCGCGTAGGCAAGATTGTATAGATCGATCACCCACTGCAGCGTTGCCATGTCCGCATGCAGGTCAGCCTGAATGCTATGCAGGCCAAGATTGACCAGTGACGTGTCGAGAATGGCCATGAACGTGCCAAGACACATCGTTGCCAGCGTGAAAGTCTGCCGGTTCGTTTTCACCATCCAATCCCACTTCCGTTGCCTGCGGTGGGAAACTTGTCGGGGGTGAAGGAGTTCGCGGCAAACTGCGTCAGTTCGGTCGCGGTCGAAGCTTCAGCGGTCCACCTACTCCGCCGGGCTGGTAGCCGCCTCCCCTGCACGTGTCGGGTCATCGTCCTCCGGCGCCGGGGTCTTGTCCCGATACCGGCAGAACGCCGCCGCCAGGCATCGCCAGCATTCCGGCCGCCGGGCCTTGCAGACATACCGTCCGTGTAGGATCAGCCAATGATGCGCATCCCGCAGCCGCTCCGGTGGCACGCGCTTCAGTAACCCGTCTTCCACCTCCCGCGGCGTCTTGCCCGGCGCGAGACCCGTCCGGTTGCCCACCCGGAAGATGTGCGTGTCGACCGCCATCGTGCTCTCACCGAACGCCACATTTAGCACCACGTTGGCGGTCTTGCGCCCGACCCCCGGCAATGCCTCCAGCGCCGCCCGATCCCCCGGCACCGCGCCGCCGTGCTTCTCCTCCAGCGCGCGCGACAAGGCCACAACATTGCGCGCCTTGGTCTGCCACAACCCGATCGAGCGAATATGCGGCGCCACCCCGTCCACCCCCAGCGCCACCATCGCCGCCGGTGTCGGCGCCGCCGCGAACAGTGTCACCGTCGCCCGATTGACGGACAAGTCAGTCGCCTGCGCCGACAGCACCACCGCCACCAGCAACTGAAACGGTGTGGCGAAACTCAACTCCGTCTCCGGCGCCGGATTGTGGTGCGCCAGCGCCTCGATGAACCCGCGCACCTCCGCCTTCGTCATCAACGGCGGCTTCTTCGGCGCCTTCGCCATCAGGCGAACCAAGAACAGAGCAGCAAATCATCCGGCATGATGATCACCTCGCCCGCAAGATCCCGTCCGCCGCGGTCAGCCATCCGGCAAATCGCCGCGCCCAGGCCTCCTGGCCCGCCGGCGTCGCTATCAAATCCTGGCGGATCTCGACTTCCACGTGTGCCAGCCCGCGCTGCTCACCGTGCGTCGGAACACTGTAGTCACTGTCATCGGTAATGGCGTAAGGCGCGTTGTCCCCGACCACCAGATCGCCCTCCCGCCGCAGCAGATCCAGCAGAATTCCAGCCAGCCGGGCATCCCTATTATAAAGCATCCCGACCTGCATCGCTCGGTTTTCCCCTTTGAACGACGGCGTGAAACTATGCATCGCGACCAGCACCGTGCGCCGATGCGCCCGAACATCGAGCAGCGCCCGGATCCGGTGGTGATAAGGCGTGAATATGGCTGCCACGCGCGCCGCCCGCGCCTCCGCCGACAATCCGACATTGCCGGGAATAGCCGTATACTCGCTGACCTCCGGCATCGCCGTCGGCCACGACGGGTCGCGGTTGCAGTCGATCACCAGCCGCGAGTAGGTTTGTAAAACCGTGGTCGCATCCAGCAACATCGACAGCCGTTCGGTGACGCCGGCGATGCCGATGTCCCAGGCGATATGCCGCTCGCGATCGCCCCCCGGCACACCCAGGTCGCCCAGCGCCCTCGGGATCGCCCTTCCGGCGTGGTCGGCGATCAGGAAAATGTCGGACACCCCGGCTTCGCGCAGCACGCGCGCGGGGCAGGGGTCATCGGCGGTCAGTAGCATGGACGGTCCCTGTTGCGGCGCCGTACAATGCGCTAACGTGCCCGCATGGACAAGGAAGCCAAGCGGGCGCACCACGACCTCGGTGGCGCCACGAAATTCATGTGTGAGCCGGTAGACACCGCACCGCACACCCTGACCGATTTCGACCGCGAGGTCGACGCCTTGCGGCAAATGCTGGCCGCCAAGAAACTCATGTCCGTCGACGAGCTCCGCCGCGGCATCGAAGCCATTCCCGAAGCCGACTATCACCGCCTCAGCTACTACCAGCGCTGGATCCGATCGATCGCCGACAACCTGCTGCGGACCGGGGTTATCGCCGAATCCGAGCTGCGCGCGGCGCTGGAGGC
>DASYBP010000241.1:0-2986 GCA_036500715.1 Rhodopila sp. | reverse complement strand
GCCACCCGTAGCTCGCATAGGTATCGAAAATCCAACCCCCGGCGAGAGGGCCGAGTGCCATGCCCAGGCTGGACGCCATGGTGGCGGCGCCGAAGACGGTTCCCATGACGTGCATTGGGAAGTTTTCGCGCGCGATCACGGCATAGAGCGGCATTACCCCGGCGTATGCCAGTCCGAACACGGCGGCGACCGCATAGAACGCCCCGAGCTCGCGGACGAAGAAGTAGGCCGCGGCGCCCAGCGCCTGCACCAGCAGCCCGGCGATCAGAACCGGCTTGGCCCCGAAACGGTCGCCCAGGATTCCGAACAGCAAGCGGCCGCCCAATCCGGCCAGGCCCTCGACGCTGTAGATCGAGACGGCGGCCAGGGCCGGCAGGCCGCAACTGATGGCATAGCTGACGGTGTGGAAAATCGGCCCCGAATGCGTCGCGCAGCAGAAGAAATACGTCAGCGCCAGCACGATGAACTGTGGCGAGCGAAGCGCCGCCGTCGCGGTCAAGGTCGGATCGTCGGCAGGCGCGCCGCCACCCGCCGCACCGCCCGGCGCGGTCACGGGGGCTCGGCGCACCAACAGCGCGGTGGGCAACAACACCGCCCAAGCGAGAATCGCGATGACCAATTGCGAGGTGCGCCAGTCGTAGACCGAGACCAGCCTCGCGGCAAACGGCGCAACCGTCATGGGCGCGATTCCCATGCCGGCGGAAACCAATGAGACAGCGAGGCTGCGCTGGGTGTCGAACCAGCCGGTAACGGTTGCCATCAAGGGCGCGAAGATTGCGCCAGCGCCTGCCCCGACCAGAAGGCCGTAGACAAGTTGGAATTCGAGCAGGCTGTGCGAGCGGCTGGCCAGCGCAATGCCCAGGCCAAGCAGGACGGCGCCGGACAGCACCACGGGTTTTGGGCCGAACCGATCTACCAGCACGCCCCAGCCGAACCCAGCAATCGCCAGGGCGAGGAAATTGATCGTCATGGCGGCGGACAGGCCGGTGCGTGACCAGCCGGTGGCCTCAGCAATTGGTGTCAGAAACACCGGCAGGGAGAACATCGAGCCGATGGCAATGCAGCCCATCAGGCCACCGGCGGCGACGATGACCCAGCGATAAGGGACCCAACGGTAAGGTATGTTCATTGCGGCTCCCCCGCGCGATCCGTGTTGTTTTTCGAGGTTGCCAGCCAGGCGGTGAAGCGATCGAGACAGCTTGTCCAGCCGCGCCGGTGGTCCTCGCACCACTCGGTTGTTTCAAAGACGGCCTGTCGTAGTGTCAGGCGGGTCCTGTCGCCGAGATCCTCGAGCGTTACGGTTATGGTGGTCTGGTGTCCGGGAATGCCGTTGCTGTCTTCCCAGGCGAAGGTGAAGACGATGCGCTCCGGGGCTACTATCTCGCGATACGTGCCGCGCTTCCGGTATACAACGCCTTCGGGCGAGCGCATTGACACGCGGTAGCTGCCGCCGCGCCTGATGTCCATCTCGCAGTGTTCGGTGACGTAGCCTTCGGGTCCCCACCACTGCGCGACCTGTTCGGGTGTCGTCCAGGCCTGGAAGACGCGGGCGCGCGGGGCATTGAGCACGCGGGTCATTAGCAGTGTCCGGTCGTCAACGGTGTTCGCCAGGGTCATCGCGGGATCCTTCTTTGGCCGATGTGAGATAGGTTTCCAGGCGGTCGAGGCTCTGGTTCCAGAACGTGCGATAGCGATCGAGCCAGTCCGCGGCTTCCTTCAGACGTTCGGCCTCCAGGCGGCGGGGGCGCGATTGGGCGGAGCGACCCTGCACGATCAGGCCGGCACGCTCCAGCACCTTCAGGTGCTTGGAAATCGCCGGCAGGGAGATATCGAATGGTTCGGCCAGATCGGAAACCGACGCCGGCCCGGATGCCAACCGGGTCAGGATGGCGCGGCGGGTGGGATCGGCGAGCGCTGAGAACGTGACGCTGAGGGGATCGGCTGACATTTGTTTAAACCGCTGGTTAAATAACCTAGCGGTTACATATTGTACTTGGCCAACCTTTCAAGGGGGCTCTCATGGTCATGGTGGGCGACGCGGGTTCGATGAGGTAATCGCGCCGGTCCGCATGACCGCACCGGCGCTGGGTGGCGCGTGTTGGATCAGTTGACGCCGAAGGGAAGAAGCTCGTCGCCGAATGTGAGCCTTTCGAAACTCGCGACAGCCCAGCCTGGTGGACTGCTCAGATGAGATTGGAAACGGCTTGCTATTCGATCCCTCGCGATGAGGGGGCAGCGACGGAATGCTCCGATCACGGCGACACGCTTCCGATCAAGCGACATCGCCGCATCGGTCATATCCGCCTCCACCGACAATCATTGCTGTCTGATACCGACCCCGCTATAGAGCGAAATAGGCCGGGTGATCGATGTCGGCGATGAGCCCCGGCTGTTCCGGCTTCCAGTCCAGCAGTGACCTGGTCCGCTCGCTCGAGGCCGGGGAATCCATTCCTGCGAACATGGCGAACCAGCCGAAGTGCTCGTTGGCCTCTGCAGGGGACTTGGCGATCACCGGGACGCCCAGGCGGCGGCCGATCACCTCGGCGATCTGCTTGAACGGCACACCCTCCTCGGCGATCGCGTGGAACGGGCCTCCGGCAGCGCCGCGCTCAAGTGCGAGCCGGTAGACGCGAGCCGCGTCGAACCGGTGTACGGCGGGCCAGCGGTTGAGCCCTTCGCCGACATAGGCGGATACGCCTTTCTCGCGCGCGAAGCCGATCAGCCGCGGCACAAAGCCATGATCGCCATGGCCATGAACCGACGGCGCGAGGCGCACCGACGACGCACGCACCCCGCGTGCCGCCAGCGCGATGGCGGCCGCCTCCGACCGACGGGGATAAACCGACGAGTCGGTCGGGGGCGTGTCCGCTTCCGTCGCGACGCGGCCCCGCGCCAGCAGCGCCACGCCAGAAGTGACGAGCAGCGGGCGGTCGGAGCCTTCGAGCACGGCGCCGATCGTCTCGATGGCCCGCTGGTCCTGCTCGCA
>DASYBP010000240.1:0-5934 GCA_036500715.1 Rhodopila sp. | reverse complement strand
CACCGGGTAATCAGCCCCGGCTGGCGTTTCCTGTCATCAGCCGAGCCCCGGCAAGCGCGCATGAGATCAAGATTATACCCGCGAGCCCGGCGTGCAACGCTCAGGTCGCTACGTCGGGCCGCTGGTGAAGTACCTAACGATCTTTGGTGAATTCAGTCCGTCTTGATCCAGACTGACTTGACGTTCAGGTATTCCTCGAGGTGCTGCACGCCGGACTCGCGGCCATAGCCGCTCATTTTGTATCCGCCGAACGGCACCGCCGGATCCATCGCCTGATAGCAATTGATCCAGACCGACCCGGCCCGGATGGCCTTTGCCAGGCGATGGGCCTTGCCGACGTCGCGCGTCCAGACGCCACTGCCCAAGCCGAACTGGGTATTGTTGCCGCGCGCGATGACCTCTTCGATATCGGTGAACGGAATGGCGGAAATCACCGGCCCGAAGATCTCCTCCTGCGCGATGCGCATATCGTCGCGCACATCGGCAAAGACGGTCGGGGGCACGAAGTAGCCCTTTCCCATCTCACCATCGGTCAGCCGTTCGCCACCCGATACCGGACGGGCGCCCTCCTGACGGCCGATGTTCAAGTATCCGGTCACGCGACTCAGTTGCTCTTGCGAAACCAAGGGGCCGACCTGCGTCTCCGGATCGCGGCCATCGCCGACGCGCAGCGTCCTGCTGAAGTCGGCGACCCGCCCGACGAATTCGTCGTAGATCTTCTTTTCGACAAACAGCCGTGTGCCGGCACTGCAGATCTGGCCCGAGTTGGCGAACACCGCCATGCCGGCGCCCGGCACGGCCTGCGCCAGATCGGCGTCGGCAAACACGATGTCGGGCGACTTGCCGCCCAGTTCCAGCGACACGCGCTTCAGATTGCCGGCGGAAGCGCGCACGATCGACTGCCCTGTCAGATGCGATCCGGTGAACGCAACCTTGTCCACGTCCGGATGCGAGGCCAGCGCCGCGCCGGCGGTCTCGCCGAACCCCGGCACCACGTTCACGACGCCGGGCGGCACGCCCGCCTCCAGGCACAGTTCGCCCAGGCGCAGCGGCGACAGCGGGGCTTCCTCGGCCGGCTTCAGAACCACCGTGCAGCCGGTCGCCAAAGCCGGCCCAATCTTCCAGATCGAGGCACCGAGCGGACCGTTCCAGGGGATGATGGCACCGACCACGCCGACCGGTTCCTTCAGCGTGAAGGACACCATCTCGCCCGGCAAGGAATTGTCGATCGTTTCACCATGCAAAGCAGTCGCCATTCCGGCATAGAACCGCAACATCCCGACCGCGCGTGCCTTGCCACCTCGCGTGCGGCTGATCGGCGCACCCATATCCAACGTGTCCAGCGCAGCGAATTCCTCGATGTCCCGCTCCACCAGATCAGCAAGTTTCAACAGGATCGCCTGCCGTTGAGCTGGCTTGAACTTGCTCCAGGAACCGTTGAACGCCTCGCGCGCCGCAGCCACAGCGCGATCGATGTCTTCGGCGTCGCCCTCGGCAACATGGGCCAGGATCTCGCCTGTCGCGGGGTTGCGGCTCTCGAAGGTTTTGCCGGATGCGGCTTCCAGCCACTTGCCGCCGATCAGCATGCGCTTCGCCTTGCCGTCCAGGAACGGATGGACTTGTGTCATGACATTCATCAGTTCGGTCTCCTCATCAAAACTGCGTCGATAGTTCGCGTTGTTTCCAGCAACGCACAGCCAAGTGAGCCAGCGTGCTCGGCGTTCAGCGTGAAACCGACCTCGAACCCGTCGGTCGTGCCAAGCTTCAGGATAAGCCCGTCGACATTTCCCGGCCGTTCCAGTTGCCACTGCCCGAGTGTCTGCACGACCCGGAATGAACCGTCGGGGAAGCGCTCGTTCAGCGCGGCTTGCAACATCCGATGCAATCTCATCATCAATCCGGACAGCACATCGACCGGCAGCACGATTTGATGCGCCCTGCCATCAACGGCAACGAAATCGAGACAAATTTGTGTTCCGGCGGGCAGCACGCTCCACACCGTCAGTCGCTCACCCTGGATCGGCGTGGCCTGCATCATCTCCTCCGGCTACGCTATGTTAGATTGGATATAGCGTATGGTGGATCGAAAGTCCATCCAGCCCAAGGGAGGCGCAACCGCGCCCCCCTTTGCATCATTCCTGACGCGATAGTCTGGAATCTCTTACAAAGCCGCAGTGACCGCTTTGACTTCCGTGTAGTTATGGAAAACCTCTGCGCCCATCTCGCGGCCCCAGCCGGACTGCTTGTAGCCGCCGAACGGCAACGAAGCATCGAACACGTTGTGGCAGTTGATCCAGACGGTTCCAGAGCGGATGCGGCTGGCCAGCTTGTGCGCCGTGCCGCCGTTCGCCGTCCACACACTGGCGGCAAGACCGTAGATCGTGTCGTTGGCACGCTTGGCGATCGCCTCCAGATCATTGTCGTCAAACGGCTGGGCGCAGACGACGGGCCCGAAGATCTCCTCGCGAGTCACCTTCATGTCCGGCGTGGTCTTTTCAAGCACTGTCGGTGCAACGAAATAGCCCAGGTTCCCCACACGGTTGCCGCCCGTTGCGATTTGCGCACCCTCGCGCCGGCCATCCTCGATATAGCCGGTGACCCGCGAGAACTGCTCGTCCGACACCAGCGGCCCCATCTCGGTCAGCGGGTCCAGCCCGGGTCCGACTTTGATCTTGCCCGCGATGTCCGATACGCCGGAAACGACCTTGTCATACACCGCCTTGTGCGCGAACAGGCGTGATCCGGCGGAGCAGCACTGCCCATGATTGAAGAAGATCGCATTCGCCGCGCCCGCGATTGCGAGATCGAGGTCGGCGTCCGGCAAGATGATGGCCGGCGACTTGCCGCCCAGTTCCAGCGACACTTTCTTCAGATTGCCGGCGGCCGCCTGGACGATCAGCTTGCCTACCTCGGTCGATCCGGTGAACGCCACTTTGTCCACGTCCGGGTGGGCCGCGATCGCCGCGCCGGCGGTCTCGCCAAATCCGGTCAGGATGTTCACCACGCCAGGCGGGAAACCGGCCTCCTGGAACAGTTCGGCCAGCCGCAGCGCCGTCATCGGCGTCTGTTCGGCGGCCTTCAGCACCACGGTGCAGCCTGCGGCCAGCGCCGGCGCCAACTTCCAGACCGCCATCAGCAGCGGGAAATTCCACGGGATGATCTGGCCGACCACGCCGACCGGTTCCCGCACCGTATAGGACAGATATTCGCCCGGCAGCGACAGCGGCAGCGTGGAGCCGGTGATCTTCGTCGCCCACCCCGCCATGTAGCGGAACATGTCCACCGCCAGCGGCAGATCCGCGACGCGTGCCACCGCATACGGCTTGCCGTTGTCGACCGATTCCAGTTCCGCCAGCTCCTCCAGGTTCTTCTGGATCAGATCTGCCATTTTCCACAACATCTGGCCGCGCCCGGAAGGACCGAACTTGGCCCAGACCCCGTCGTCGAACGCCCGTCGAGCGGCAGCAACCGCCAGATCGACGTCCGCCTTGTCACCTTCAGGAACATTGGCGATCACCGTACCGGTGGCCGGATTGTAGACCGGAAAGGTCTTGCCTGACGCGGCTGCGACCAGTTTCCCGTCAATCAGCATGCCTGGCCGGCGGCCGAGAAATTCGGTCGAATGCCGCAGCCTGGGGTCCAAAGCGATCGTGTCCATGTTCGTTCCTCCTGTTGATCGATCAACGTCCGCGACGAGACCCTGTGCATTCTGCTTGGCAGAAGCACCCGATTAGGCCACTATCGCTATAGCCGGAAGTATACTACGACCAGACGTTCACCGACGCTAGTCGCTATATCCGGCCGGGATCGGCGACCGCAGAAGGCAAGGTAAGGCAGGGTTATGGGCGCAGCAGGGCTTTCCATCGCGATCACGAACCTGGCGGGAACCTCGGCGCTGTCGCGGACGATCGACATCCCGGCGATCCCGCCCACCCTGGTGAAGCCCCAGGCGGCGGCGCGGCGCGCAAAAATCTGGGAATTCAGCACGCACCTCCACTGCTCTATCATTGGCACCTGCCTGTCCACCGGGGAGTTGCGCCAGGTGCTGCGAAAACTCGAACTGGCTTCCCCCGAATGCTCGGATCACGATCTGCACCACACCGCGGTCAGCCTCGCCGCCCGCCATGACGAAGCGGCTCGCCAACTTCACAAAGCACTGGACCGTCGTCACAAACTGACAGTCAATCAGTTCGGTAAAGCCGCGACGTCGGATGCGCTGCGGGAGATGTGGCGCGATGCGGTGCGCCGAGGCGAAATACCGGGCGCCTACTGGGCGACGCTGACACATCCACTCGCAACCCAAACGATAGTCCGCGAAGCGTTTGGCGAGGTGCACATGCTGTCGCATCTCGTCGGAGCCGCCAACCGCGCCGATATCAGGCGGCTCTGCCAGCTCGAGGCGGAAAAGGCGGAGCTGGAGGCGAAACGGGAACGCCAGCAGCACGCGCTGCACACCGCCGTGGTGACCCGGGATCGACAGATTCAGGCGCTGCGCCAGACCTTGACGGCGCGGATCATTGCCGAACCCGTTACGCCGGAGGATGCCACAGCGGAACATGGGGCCTTGCGCGGCGTTGTAGCGGATATGGAACGACGGCTCGCCACGGAGGCACGCCGACGCGCCTCGTTGGAGGAACGCCTGACCAACGCGCAGGCCAGTCTCGACTCCGAGCGCGGCGCGCGGACCGCGGCGGAACGGGCGTGCGAGACAATGCGGTCGGAACTGCAAGCTATCGAATCCTCCTTGTTGGTGCCGCAGGATTCCGCTACTGACCCGGCCGTCAGGCTGAACGGCGTCGTCCTGCTCTATGTCGGGGGAAGACCAAATCAGGTGACCCATATGCGCGCGGTGGTTGAGCGTCTGGGTGCCACCTTCCTGCACCACGACGGCGGCGTGGAAAACCACCCGAACCTGCTGCCGGGGCTCGCAAGCCGGTCCAACCTGGTATTGTTTCCCGTCGACTGCATCAGTCATGAAGCCGCAAACGCGGTCAAATCGCTCTGCCGTCAGGGCGGAAAGCGCTTCGTCCCGCTACGATCCGCCAGCGTGACATCGTTGCTCACCGCGCTTCAGGCGCCCGAGGTCACCGGGCTCGCGGACGCGGCGGATTGACCGTCCTGCCCCGCTATTCCCGGTCAAATAAGACAAGGCGAATATCGTGGTCGGACCCGTGCACTCGCAAACAGTATGACGAAGGCAGAGTGGCAGCAGTTGACATACCCAGGAAACCCCTCCTCATGACCAACTTAAGGGACATCGATGCGACCCAACTGGACGGCGTGCTCCTATCGGCGGATGGGACCCGGGTTCGGCTGCGAATTCGGGATCAGAACGGCCAGACAGTAAGTCTTTCACTGCCGGTCAAGTGGCTGAACAGCGTGCAGAACGCGCTGCCCCGGCGACCCTGCAGCGCCGAGGTGATCGCGCTCGATAGCTGGAGTCTCGACCGTACACCAAACGGCCGGGATCTGGTCTTGACGCTGCGAACACCCGAGGGTCAGGCTGTGTCGTTTGCAATCAAACCGTGGCAGGTGGAAGGAATGGCGACCATCGCGACCTACGGCGGCGCGACCGGAACGACCCAGCAAACGGTCCACTGAGTAAGTCGGGGGACCCTGGCGGAGCCAGGATCCCCGCAACATTACGCCGCCTCGTAGCCAATCACCGCTTTGATTTCGGTAAAGTCATCGATTGCCCACTTGCGATCTTCGCGCCCATTGCCGGACTGCTTGTAGCCGCCGAACGGTGAGGCGGTATCCACGCCGGATAGTTGGCGAACACGTTGCCGGCCCGCATCTCCGCCGCGACGCGACGCGCGTGTTGCAGGTCGGACGACTGCACGTAGGCGGCAAGCCCGTACACCGTTTCGTTCGCCAGCCGGATCGCGTCAACCTCCGGCAACAGGATGTTTGCGGATTTGCCGCCGAGTTCCT
>DASYBP010000239.1:0-10312 GCA_036500715.1 Rhodopila sp. | reverse complement strand
TTGGCAAGCCGCCAACGTCAAGAACAAATCAGCAGTCAACCCGAGGGATCAGGGGGGGGATCAGGGGGGATCAGGGGCCGTTAGCGCCGACAATACCGAAAATTCAGCCGCCGATCCGCCGCGTCCATGTCCCGGCAGTCGCCACGGCGTCGCGTGCCTTCCGCACTGAACCTGTCGCGCGCAGGAAGCCGTGGACGGTGCCCGCGAACGTCTCGGTTTCCACCGGCACGCCGGCAGCGCGCAGCTTTGCCACCAGCGCCTCGCCCTCGGAGCGCAGGACATCGAACTCGGCCAGCAGCACCATCACCGGCGGCAGCCCGGCCAATTCGGCCCGCAGTGGCGCCGCCAGCGGATGCATCCGATCGACCTCGTGCGGCACATAGGAATTCCAGTAGAACGCCATGCGCTCGGTGCTCAGTCCGTAGCTGCCGCCGCCAAAGGCCCGATAAGTTGGTGTGTCGAAGCGGCTGTCGGCAATGGGGTAGTTCGCCAGTATACCGCGCAATGCCGGGCCATCTGTGTCGCGCAGCAGCAGCGCCGTCGCCAGCGCGAGGTTACCACCGGCGGAATCGCCGCCGACGAAGATGCGCTCTCGATCCAGCCCCCATTCCGCGCCGCGTTCGGCGACAAACCGCACCACGGCCGCGCATTCCAGCAGGGCCTGGGGAAACTTGGCCTCGGGCGATAAAGCGTAGTCAACGCTGACCACCGCCACCACGCCGGCGGCGGCGTATTCCCGGGTCATCCGGTCGTGCGTATCCACGTTCGCCCATACCCAGCCGCCGCCATGAAAGTACACCAGCGTCGGAATCACCCGGTCAGTGACCGGGCGGAACACGCGACAAAAAATCCGCCGGCCGGTCGCCTCGACCCAGCGATCGGTGGTCTCCGCCATCGCCGGGCCGCCGACCGCCATCCGCATACCCAGGAGGTCGTTGATCCGGCGGTGCGGGGCCAGTGGCAATTCGACCTTGACCGGTGGATAGGCAGCGGCCGCCGCTTCCTGTTCCGCAATGAAGGCGGCCATCTCCGAGTCTAGCTGTGACCGATCTGACATGCGACTGCATTCTGTTAATGTCTCGGCGCTATCAAACTGCACACGACGCGGGGTTGCAACTTGCTTTCATGCCTCCTGCGCACCTTATGCTGCGGTGCACCATGACAGTCCCTCGGCTCAACACCTCCGGCCGCTTCGATCCGGCCAGTCTCTTCCGCCCCGCTTCGATCGCCGTGATCGGCGCGGACAATCAGGCGGGCCAGCAGATCCTCGCCAACCTCGGCCATGGTGGCTACCAGGGCGGCGTGCAGGCGATCCGCGATGCCTCGCAACTGGAGGGCGCACCACAACTGGCAATCCTCGCGGTGCCGCCGGACCAGGTCGGCCCCTCGATGACCGTGCTGGTCGCACACAACTGCTTCGCCGCCATCGTGCCGGGGGCCGCGGATGACCTGGCCGGGCATGCGGCGCGCACCGGCGTCCGGGTGCTGGGCGAACATTCCTTCGGCATTGCGGTTCCGCGCCTGCACCTGAACGCCTCGCGGGCGCATATCCAGCCGCCACTCGGCCGGCTGGCGCTGATTTCGCAGTCCTCGGCGGTGAGCCGAGCGGTGATTGATTGGGCAGGACCGAATGGCGTCGGGTTCAGTCATATTGTCGGTCTGGGCAGCGACGCCGATATCGGATTTGCGCTGACCCTCGACTGGCTGTCGCGCGACGCCAACACTGGCGCCATCCTGCTCGACATCCGCCGGATCAAGAACCACCGGCTGTTTCTGTCTGCCGCGCGCGCGGCGGCCAGGCTGCGTCCGGTAGTGGCGATCCGCGCCGGGCTGCGCCTGCTAGACGCAGACGGTGGGGCTGATCTGCGGTTCGAGGCGGCGCTCCGCCGGGCTGGCGTGATGTCGGTCAAGCGCCTGGAGGATTTGCTGGCCGCGGCGGAGACCCTGTCGCGCGCCAGGCCGGTTCGCTGTGACACGCTGGCGATTGTCAGCAACGCGATTGGCCCGGGCCGCCTGGCAGCCGACAGCGTGCTGCGGGAAGGCCTGCACCTGATCGCGGACGACACGTCCGACCACCGGCCGGACCATCGGATTATGCAGGTCGCCTCGGCTGATCTTGCCTCGACCGCCTTCGATCTTGCGGCTCGGCCGAATATCGGCGGTGTTCTGGTGGTGCATGCGCCGCTGGGCCCACAGGATGAGGCGACCATCAACAGCCTGTGCCAGCCGCCCAAGGATCTGCGCGCCCCCGTGCTGGTCTGCGCCATGGGCGAGACCACCGGAGCGGCGCACCGGACGCTACTGGCGCTGGCCGGCGTGCTGGTGTTCGCCACACCGGATCAGGCGGTGCGGGGCTTCGGCGATCTGGTCAAGGACCGCCGCAACCGGGAGGCCGCATGCGAGCTTCCCGCCAGCACCGTGCTGAGATTCGATCCGGAACGGGACTGGGTACGGCGGCAGTTCGCGCGGGCGCGCGCGGCCGGCCGGCTGTCGTTCACCCAGGACGAGTCGCTGGCGATCCTCGGCGCCTACGGCGTTCCGACCGTCCCGACACGATTCGCCGCTGGCCCGCGCGATGCCGGCGTTGCGGCCGATATGCTGGGCTATCCCGCGGTCGTCAAGCTGCGCAACAGCGCGGCGCCGGCGGACCGCCTGCCCAGCAGCATGGTGTTCGACCTGCAGGACGCGTCGCACGTCGTCGCTGCCGGCAATTTGCTCTCAGCCCGCGGCTTGCGGCACGACGGTGGCGGTGAACTGGTGGTGCAGCGCCATGCCGGGCGCGGGCGGGAAGTCGCGGTCCGGGTGTCCGACGACCTGACGTTCGGCCCGACCATCACGTTTGGCGCCGGCGGCACGACGTCCAATCCCGCCGACCTCGCGGTCGATCTGCCGCCGCTGAACCTGGCGCTGGCGCAGGGCCTGATCCGGCGCAGCGGTACCGGCGCGATGCTGGGGCAGCCACTGCGCGACCGGCCCGCCGCCAACAGCGAGGCGGTGGCGCAGTTGCTGGTGCGGGTCAGCCAGCTGATCGTCGATTTTCCGGAAATCGCGATGCTGGATTTACCGTCGGTATTCGTTGACGCCGACGGCGTGGTCGTCGCCGACGCTTGGCTGCGACTGCGCGGAGCGGAGGAACCGCTTATCCCGCTGGCGATCACGCCGTATCCCGCGGAACTGACCGAACACCGGATCATCGGCGAGGAAGCGATCACCATCCGCCCCATCAGGCCCGAGGACGCACAGGCACACACGGCGTTCTTCTCCCGCCTGTCGCCGCAGGACGTGCGCTATCGCTTCTTCAGTGCGATGAAGGAGTTGTCGCCGGAGCAGACGGTGCGCCTGACGCAGGTCGATTACGATCGTGAAATGGCATTCATCGCGGTGCGGGACACGACCGGGGACACCGTCGGCGTGTCTCGGCTCGCCTGTTCTTCGGATGGCCGGTCGGCTGAGTTTGCGGTGATCGTGCAGGCGGACATGAGAGGGCGCGGGCTGGCATCGCATCTGACGCGCCGGTTGATCGAGTGGGGACGGTCGCGCGGGGTGCGGGAGATCGAAGGTCAGATCCTGGCGGACAACCAGCCGATGTTGGCGTTCGTGCGGCACCTCGGGTTCAGCGTGCACCGGATGGCGGATGATCCCGAGGTGATGGAGGCAAAGCTTCCGCTGTAGGGTGGGCGTCGCTGCCACGCTGGTGGGCTGGGGCGGTGTAGGATTTCACAGCGGTTAGCACCGCATCGGCGATTTCCTGAGCCACCGCGTCATTCGCCACGGCGCGCGACAGCAGCACACCGCCTGCCAGCATTGCGAGGATCGGCCACCCCGCCTCGCGCCCGGGTTGGCCCGACCAGCCGTCGGCGGCGAGCGTGGCCACTTTCAGCAGTTCCTCCTGGAAGGTTGAGCGTGTCGTTTCGTCGGCACGCTCAACCTCGGCCGAGAGGGCCGGCATCGCGCAGCCGCCAGGAATGTCCGCCCGGTGTTGCGAACCGAGATAGAAGGTTGCGAAAGGCTCGAGCCAATGCCGCCCATGCTGACGTCGAAAGTGTTCCATTCCCAACCGCAGTCGCGCTAGTCCCGCCGCCGCGACGGCGCGAAAGACGTCAGCCTTCGACCGAAAGTGGCTGTAGAAGGCGCCGGATGTGACCCCGGCAGCCTTGGCCAACCCGTCGACGCCGATGCCGGCAAAACCGTGATTGCGAAATTCCCGGCCGGCCGCATCGAGGATGCGCTGGCGGGTCTGCTCGCTGTGCTCCGGGCTGTAGCGCATGCCGCTTACACTCTCGCGTGATAGATAACGATCGCTATAAATAACCGTTGTATGGATATCGAACGTTATCTAACGTGAAGCGGTGGATCGAAAGGGATGGGTATGAAACGACTTCTGCAATTTGCGATTGGCGGTGTCATCCTCGTGGGTGCTGCCGGCGCCTCGGCCGAGACGCTGAGCGATGCGGACGCCCGTGCCGCGATCGCGCCGTGGTATCGGCTGTTTACGCAGCCGGTCGAAGGTGACATGGCTGCGCTGCAGGAGCATGTCCTGACCGAGGACTACCAATCCTGTTCGGGATATCTGCCGACCGAGTGCTGGGGTCGCGACACTTCGATCAAAGTGGTTGGCGGCTTTGCGAAATCCATTCCGGACATGAAGTTCGACATCAAGGACGTGCTGATTGCGGGCGACCGCGTGATCGTGCGTGGCGAAGTGACCGGCACACCTGCCGGCGATCTGTTTGGCGTCCCGCACACCGGCAAAAGTTTCAGAATCTTGACGATCGACATCCAGACCATCAGAGATGGCAAGATCAGCAAGACCTACCACCTTGAGAACTGGCTCAGTGCCTTGGGGCAGCTGCGAGCCAGGTGATGGCTCGCGGGGGGTCTGTTTCTACTTGGCCAGCGCCGGCTGCTTCGCCGGCATCGTGTGCTTGAAGGCCGGCATCACTTCTTTGGCAAAACGTTCAAGCTGCTCCAGGATCACCGATTTTGGCACGCCCAGCGAAGGGCTGATCGAGATGCGATCGAGGCCCGGATAGGCTTTCTCCAGCTGCTTCAAATGTTCGATGATCTCGGCGGCCGAACCGGTCAGGAAGCCGCCGGATTTCACCGCGTCCTCGATCCGCGGCAGCTTCGCCGTCGGCGCGCGCCGGGGATCGCGCATGATCTCGATCTGTTCTTCGCTCAAGGCTCGGTTCAGCCGCAATTCGCCGAACATCTTCACGTTCTCTTCGTAGTATTTCGCCGCCTCGCGGATGCACTGTGCCTTGCTTTCGCCGATATAGAAGTGGAAGCCAAAGCACAACCGTTCGCCGAGGTCGATGTGTTTGCCGATCTTGGCGTGTTCGGCCTGCCATTTCAGCACGACGTTGTGCATTGCGCCGCCCTCGGCTGAACCGCCGCCGACCATGCCCTGGATGCCATGCCTCGCCATGAAGGCCAGTGCGCGTTCGGAGCCGCCCTGGATCGGCTGCCAGCATTCCACGGGCAGACGCGCCGGACGCGGAACCAGGGTCAGGTCCTTCAGCGTATAGCCGCGATAGGGCACCTCGGGCGGCAGCGTGTAGTGCTTGCCCTTGTGCGCGAACGAATCATTGTTGAAGGCTTTGAAGATGATTTCGACCTGTTCTTCAAACAATTCCCGGTTCGCTTCCTGGTCGATCAGCGGCGACCCGAAGGTTTCGACTTCGCGGGTATGGTAGCCGCGTCCCACCCCGAAGACGACGCGGCCATTCGAGAGGATGTCCGCCATCGCATAGTCCTCCGCCAGGCGCAGCGGGTGCCACATCGGGGTAATGTTGAAGCCGCAGCCGATGGCGAGGTTTTTGGTGAGATGAGTAAGGTGAAGGGCCATCATCAGCACGTTCGGGATGCACTCGGTGCCCTCCCGCTGGAAGTGGTGTTCGGCCATCCAGAAGGTCGTGTAGCCGAGGTCGTCCATCGTCTGTGCAATAGCCTGGGCTTTCGACAATGCGGTGGACAGATGGGCATTGTCGTAGCGGCGGTCGTTGATCGGCATCCCGCCGTAGCCGATGCTTTCGACGTCGGTATGACCGGCGAACAGACTGTCGAATTTGGCGATCATGGAGGGCCTTCCTCTGTGTTGGCCCCGATAGTACGCCTGCCATAGGTCTTGGCAAGGTTTCCGGACCCGGTGAGCGGCGCGCCTAACGCGACCAGGTCAAGCTTGAGATCAGTGTCGAACACAGCGCCAGGAACGTGACGAAGGCGTTCCCGGCGTGGGAAAACTCCCACTGCGCAGGCAGCGTCTGCCAATTGGCCGGCGAAACCGTCCAGTTATTGGTCGCCTGGTTCGCCGGATACGTCCAAGTGAGGAGATTGCGAGCCCAAGACAGAGCAGTATGGCCGCGGCCGCCGACCAGGCCATCAGGATCGCCTGGCGTCGCAGCAGGAAGGTAGCCACCGCATTGGCGATTATCGCCGCGATCAGGATAACTCCCAGTAGCGACCAGCCGCGATAAATTTGCTGCACAGTCACGTAGTGGTCCCGGTCCAGACCGATCTTGTTGGCCATTTCTAGGACGTGCGCCCCGCCCGGAGCCAGTGCGAGGGCGGTGAGTAGCATGGCAATAAATTGCACGATCCGGATTGTCATTCTCCTCTCCCATGGGGGGCCCTGCTCTGTCCGGTTGAACGCCGATCGTCACGGGCGGGTCGCCAGCGCTTCAACGCCAGCGCTTCGACGCCAGCGCTTCGACGCCAGCGCTTCAACGCCAGCGCTTCAACGTAGGAGACACCGCCAGACGGTGGTGCAGATCGCGCCCTTCGACATCCGGTGGAGGAAGGCCCGCAGCAAGGGCCCGGCCAGTTACCCCACCAGATGGAACCCGTAACCCTCCGGCGGGTCAACCAGGTCCTCATCAATCGAGGATACCTCGGCCAGGCGCGGGCCGCGGCGGCAGAGGCGTGCCATCTCCTCGACGGCCGCGACCTCTCCGGCGATCAGTGCCTCCACCGAACCGTCGGCCCGATTGCGGACCCAGCCTGAGATCCCCAGTTCCGTCGCCTTGTGCATCATCCAGGCTCGGTATCCGACACCCTGCACGCGGCCCGAGATCACCAACCGTTTTGCGTTCACCGGCTCCCCCGTGGGCTCCCCCGTGTGAGGTCGATATATCGTCCGGCCAGCACAACATCTGCCAGGATGCTGGCGCGCCGGCCCACCGCCTCGTCATCGTCGCCCCATTGCTCAGCCTGGAACAATTCGTCGAGCGCGCCAAGAGTGTAGGCGGTTTCCGCATCGATTTCTCCAGCCGCCAGGGCAAGTCCAAGTACCAAGCTGCCCAGCGCCGGGACAGCGATACCGAGGGCGGCGAGGGCGCCGGCGTCCAGCCTGGCGACCGCTCGGCGCAAGGCAGCAATACTGTCGTGATGCTGCTTGATGAAGCCAACTCCGGTCGCCACGCGCAACGGCGCATGGTACGTCAGGGCGGCCCAGTCCAGCCAGGGCTGCCACCGCTGATGCTGGCGCTGCACCAGCATCAGCGGCATCTCGGCGCGGTAGCACAGCAGGTCGGTCTCGCCGTAGCGAGCGATGGCATCGACCGTGGGGTCGGGATCGGGCGCGACCCGCTCCAGGGCCGTGCCGGCGAGGCGGGTGAGCGGCGTGTCGCTGAAGCTCATCTCACCGCCCTTGCCGCCCCCGGCTTTCTGCCATTCCTCGGCGATCGCCCGTGCTAGCCGGGCGGGACCAACGATCAACGGCTTGCCGCCGGGCAGGCGCATCGGCCTGCCGTCTAGCAGTATCGTATGACCCTGGTCGGTCCAGTTGACCGATGCCGCATCCCAGAAACGCTTCACCCTCGGTCCTTCAACGCAACAGATTCTTCAACAATGCCCCGGGGTTCACCTCGGCCGGCTTGGCCGCGCCCGATTTCGCCCCCTCCGATTTGGTCGCCTCTGACTTGGCCCCCTCTGGCGCCGCCTGGCCTCGCGCGGCAGCCAGCGCGGCGGGGCAAATGTCGGTTTTTCCGCCAAACACCTTATCACCGCCGAGCAGGCCACCGACAATGCCCAACGGCGTAGCATTGCCAATCACCGCGCCGGCGACCGTACCCGCGTTCTTTTCCACCGCGCCCGCCTCGTTCACTTTGACCGCGGGATCGCGGATCGGACCGACCACAGTGAGCGGAATGACCACACCGGTACCGGCCACCCGTGCCTGCGGCGCCAGGGTCAGCGACAGGCTCTCCTCGCCAAGGTTGATCGTTCCGGCGCCGGTCATGGTGAGCAAGGACGAACTGATCGCGAGCGGCTTGATCGTGCCGATGCCGTGGGCCGCGTCCATGCGCAGGCCGAAGCACTTCAATTCACTGTCGCCGCCTTTGCCAACCAGGTTCAGGGCGTTCAACGTGTTCATGACCTTCCCCAACAGGCTGCCAAGCAGCCGGTTGTCGATCGTGCCTTGGGCAACGGCCAGGCCGAGGTAGCCGTCTAGCGTGGCGGCAATCGCGTGCGGACTATCGCCGGCGCCATGCAGGTCGGCGTAAACCTCCAGATTGCCCGACGCGTAGGAAGGCTCATGCGCGGCCGCGAGGACGGTCTTCAGCGCCAGGCCGGGCGCCCGCAGCACGACACGCACCGGGGGCGCCGGCTGGGTGGCGTCGGCCGAGGCGCTCCCGGCCAGATGACCGCCCGGCAGGTCGGCGGCGAAGGGATCGACCGCCAGCTTGCCGTCCTTGAGCACGGCGTGGGTAGCGATCGACTTGTAGTTGGCACCGCCGCTGCGTAGGTCAGCGATCGACAAAGCCAGGTCGGCGTCCGCGACGCGCAACAGGTCGAACGGGATTGGCTGGTCGGAGAACAGTCGCTGGCTGTGCTTCGGCGGGGCTGGCGGCGGTTCGGGGGCAGATGTGGGTGTTTGGGGCGGGGCGGCGGGCATCTGGTCAAGAGCGGCCTGCAACGCGTCAAGGTCGAGACGATTGGACTGCAGTTTCGCGGTTACATTTGTCCTTGGTGCCAGACCAATCGCCGCGTCGCCAGACAGATCACCGTCGGTGCTTGTCAACGACAGGCCGTGCAGCGCGGCGCCGTCGCGGAAGCCGCCAGCGGCATCGGTCAGCGTACCGTGAAACGCGATCTGCTTGATCGCCGGCATGGCGCGGCGCGCCAACGGCGACAGCGCGGACAGGTCGGGGATCTGTGCCGCCAGGGCCAGATTGGCCCCGGTCATGGCCGTGACGTCGGCGATGCTGCCCTTGGCGGAAACGCTCGCGCCGGCCGCCTTGAACGTGGCGTCGACCGGGAACGGAGCGGGTTTGGCGCCGGACAGCAACCCGCTCAGCGGTCCGGTCGTCGCGGCAAAGGACACCGGCTGATCGCCAAGCTTGCCGGCGGCGTCGGCCTTGACCGGCTGATCAGCGGCGGCTGCGGCGAGGTCCAGATGATCGAGCGTCAGACCATGGACCTCCGCGCTGAGATCGGATGGCCCGACATGCAGGGTCAGCGCCGAAACCACCGGCAGAGAACCGCCAGTATCGGTCACCTTGGCGGCGAAACTCACATCGTGCAGGGGCGGCGGGACAAAACCCTGCAGCAGGGGGGCCAGGGCAGCGGCGTCGGGCACGGTTCCCTTTACCGCCAAATCGTACCCCTTGCCCTGCAGGGGCTGGGTCAGCGATCCGTCGGCGCTAAGTTTCGTCGTGCCGACGGCCAGTGTCAGCTTGACCGGCCAGGGGGCGGTAGCGGCCGGGTCCTGCAATCGGGTGAGGCTGCCGGTGTCGCCGGCCAGGGTGAACCCGGTGCCGTTATACGCGGCATCCGCATCGAGATGCAGCGGCGAGTCCGGCGATGAAGCGGTGGCTTCCAGCCTTGGCAGGCCGAGTGTGGTGATTTTGCCGGTGCGGTCGTCGCGGTAGGCAAGCTTGCCGTCCTGAATGCGGATGGAGGCGACGCTGACCTCGGTCCGGGTCCCGCCCGGCGATTGAACCGGGGCCTGAGAACCGGCGGGGGCGCTGGGTGAGACCTCCGGCGTCATTTGCCAATTGGGATGTCCGGCGGTGTCGGTCTCCAACAGGATATCGGGCTTGATCAGCACCAGGCGCTCGATATCGATCCGGCGCGACAGCAGCGGCAGCAGGCCGAGTTGCAGTTCCACACCCTGTAGCGAGGCCATTTGCGGGCGGGAGAAGCCAGGCGGGTTGGCGAAGCTGACGTCGTTCGCCTGGATCGTCGGCCACAGCGACGCCTTCAGACCGATCTCACCGTTCAGGGCGAGATCCCGGCCAGTCGCGCGCTTCACCGCGGCGACGATGTCGGGTTTGTAGGCGTTCGGGTTGAAGCGCCCGATTGCGACAGC
>DASYBP010000238.1:0-10654 GCA_036500715.1 Rhodopila sp. | reverse complement strand
CTGCGAGATTCCACCAGTATTCCGCTTGATATCGTTGAAGCGGCGCGGCCCGGCCCGCAGCAGCATCACGACGAGCATGCTCCACTTTTCGCCGAGGCGGGCGAGCATCTGGCTGACCTTCTGACAGTCCTCGTGCAGCGGATGGGGCGTCAAGGTGGTCATCTCGTTGTGCCCTGGTCGTATAGGTTTGCGTTCTTGTGATATGGCGATGGTCGCATATCTCGTCCAGGTCACAAACACTGACTAGGGACGAAGACCGTGAAACTCCTTCACATCGACTCCAGCATAACGGGCACTAACTCGGCTTCGCGCCAACTCTCTGCAGCGTTAGTCGCCGCACTAAAAGCTGCAATCCCCGGTCTCGAAGTAATCCGGCGTGACCTCGACGCCAATCCGATCCCCCACCTTGACAGCAAGCGCCTCCCAACCGTCCGACCAGCGAATGCGCCTGATGGTGCGGTCGGAATTGCAGACGAGGGTGGTAGCGACGTGCTCGACGAGTTCCTTAGCGCCGACATCCTCGTCATCGGCGCACCGATGTATAATTTTGGCATCCCAAGCCAACTCAAGGCGTGGATCGACCGCATCGCAATCGCCGGCAAAACTTTCAGCTACACGGCAGACGGGCCGGTCGGCTTGGCCGGCGGCAAGCACGTGATCGTCGCCTCGTCGCGCGGTGGTCTTTACGCACCGGGAATGCCGTTCGAGCCAAATGATTTCCAGGAGAAGTATCTGCGCGCGGTCTTCGCCTTCATCGGCATCAGCGACATCGAGATCATCCGCGCCGAAGGGCTTGCGCTCAGCCCCGCTCATAGGGAAGCGGCGCTGAACACCGCCCATGCGACCATTCCCGCCAGCGTCGCAGCGACAAAAGCCGGTCATGCGGCATGACCGATACGGCGACTAATGTCCTACAACCGTCCCTTCGCTGAGGCGCGTCGCCTGCGGACCTCGCGGCTTGGTATGGAGCCTGCGCCGAGCGCGCCGCCAACCCTGCGATCTGGAATACCCGACTACGCGCTGCGGAAGACCTGCAGGCGCAAGCTACCCTCATCGAGCGAGCCTCGACGCCTTCGTGATGCACCGCGAAAAGCAGGAAGGCGGAGCTTCCCCGCTACGGAGATACCCTATGTCCGACCATATACACGAACTGCTTCATCGCAACCTTCAGGAAGTCTTCGGCGAGGGCAATGCGGCGCGTCGCCGAGCAGCGATTGCGGAACTCTACACCGACGACTGCGTGCTGTATGCGCCGCCCGGCATGTTGGTCGGGCCCGAAGCCCTCGACAAATTTGCGGGCGATCTCCGCGCGACCCACCCGCACTTCGTTTATACCCCGAATGGCGAGCCCCAGGCCCTCCACAATGCCGGGCGTCTCGCTTGGGGATCGGGACTGCCCGGCCAGTCGCCCAACTACACTGGCTTGGATGTAGTCATCATCCGCGATGGAAAGATCGCGGCGCTGTATGTGTTTCTCGACCCCATGTCGTCGTAAAGGGCGACCTGCTGGGGGGCTGCCGGCGGAGTCATGAAACTTCGCGCGTCGTCACTGCCGCTTTTGGGCATCAGCCGCGGTAGGGACTGGCAGGCGCGACTGGCTGCTCGGGGTCGATAGCAGCCGAGCGCTTACCGCCAGACAACGTCGGCTTTGCTGGGTCGCCTGCCAGAGAGCAGACCGTCCACTCTCGGATCAGAGCGGAATGTCCGGTTTCCCGTCGCATCACTCGAAACGGGCGGACCGGAATCCACCCTCACCCGACAATCTGATTGAGCTTTGGCCCTAAGGGTTTGTGCCGCATTTTCCTCAAATCGTTGACCGTGCGGGTCTGGGGTCTTATCTCAACGCCGCGCGTCTGGGGCTTCCCGGACCGCTCGCCCCCCGCCTTCGCGGGGTCAAGCTGTTGGAAGGTCCGCATGATTGCCTCTATCGCCCGTGCCATTTTCGGCTCTGCCAACGACCGCTCCCTGAAAGGGTATCAGCGGCGCGTCCCGGCGATCAACGCCCTGGAAGACGGCATGAAGGCGCTGTCCGACGAGGCGTTGGCGGCAAAGACTGTGGAATTCCGAGCGCGCCTGGCCGAAGGCGAGAGGTTGGACGACCTGCTGCCTGAGGCCTTCGCCACCGTCCGCGAAGCCAGCCGACGCACGCTGGGACAGCGGCATTTCGACGTGCAGCTTGTTGGCGGCATGGTGCTGCACGACGGTAAGATTTCCGAAATGAAGACCGGCGAGGGCAAGACCCTGGTGGCCACGCTGCCGGTCTACCTGAACGCGCTCGCCGGCAAGGGCGTTCACGTGGTCACCGTGAACGATTATCTGGCCCGTCGTGACGCCGAATGGATGGGGCAGATCTATAATTTCCTCGGCCTGACCTATGGCGTGATCGTCCATGGCCAGGACGAAGAAACCAAGCGGGTTCAGTACGCCGCCGATATCACCTATGGCACCAACAATGAGTTCGGCTTCGATTACTTGCGCGACAACATGAAGTACCGGCTGGAGGATATGGTTCAGCGGGACTTCTTCTACGCCATCGTTGATGAGGTAGACTCCATCCTGATCGACGAGGCGCGGACGCCGCTGATCATTTCCGGTCCTGCCGAGGACAGTTCCGATCTTTACCGCCGCGTCGACGAGGTGGTGAAGGAGCTGGTGAAAGACCCGTCGACTTATGACAAGGATGAAAAGTTCAAGACAGTTTCGCTTACCGAACCGGGCAGCGAGCAGGTCGAGGACATGCTGAAGCAAGCCGGCGTCCTGACCGAGGGCAACCTGTACGACATCTTCAATGTTTCGGTCGTGCACCACGTCCAGCAGTCGGTTCGAGCGCACACGCTGTTCGCCCGCGACGTCGACTACATCGTTCGCGACGACCAGGTGATCATCATAGACGAGTTCACCGGCCGGATGATGCAGGGCCGCCGCTACTCGGAAGGTCTGCACCAGGCGTTGGAGGCGAAGGAACACGTCACCGTCCAGGCGGAAAACCAGACATTGGCGTCGATTACTTTCCAAAACTATTTTCGGCTTTATCCCAAGCTTGCCGGCATGACCGGTACGGCCATGACCGAGGCCGACGAGTTCGCCGAATTCTACAAGCTGGATGTGGTCGAAATCCCCACCAACGTGCCGGTCACGCGCAAGGACGAGGACGACGAGGTGTACCGCACCGCAGCGGAGAAATACGAGGCGGTTGCCACCTTGATCGACGAGGCCCGCGCCAAGGGCCAGCCGGTGCTGGTCGGCACCACCTCGATCGAGAAAAGCGAAACCATCAGCAACCTGCTGAAAAAACGCAAGGTCCCGCACGCGGTGCTGAACGCCCGCTTCCACGAGCAGGAAGCCGAGATCGTGTCTCAGGCTGGCGCCCCGTCAGCGGTCGTCATCGCTACCAACATGGCCGGTCGCGGCACCGACATCAAACTCGGCGGCAACCTCGACGTCCGGCTGCGCAAGGAACTCGCAACGATCAACGACGAAGGCGCGCGGATCGCAGGTGAGGAGAAAGTTCGGGCGGAGGTCGCCGAAGCGCATCAGAAGGTCAAGGACGCGGGCGGGCTGTTCGTCATCGGCACAGAGCGTCACGAGAGCCGCCGCATCGACAACCAGTTGCGCGGCCGGTCCGGCCGGCAGGGCGATCCCGGCCGATCGCGCTTCTTCCTGTCGCTGGAAGACGACCTGATGCGGATCTTCGGCTCCGACCGGATGGGCGGGATGCTGCAGCGCCTGGGGCTGAAGGAAGGCGAGGCGATCGTTCACCCCTGGATCAACAAGGCGCTGGAAAAAGCGCAGAGAAAGGTCGAGGCGCGTAATTTCGACACCCGCAAGAACGTGCTGAAATACGACGACGTCATGAATGCCCAGCGCAAGGAGGTCTACGCCCAGCGCAAGGAGTTCATGAAGCTGACCGACGTCGCCGACACCGTCGCCGACATGCGTGAGGACGTACTGGTGCAGATGGTGTCGGCCCGCGTGCCCGAGAAAGCGTTCTCGGAGCAATGGGAACTGGTTGAGTTGGCCGCCGATGTGCAGCGTGTGTTCAATCTTGAGCTGCCGATCGAGGAATGGGGCAAAGAAGACGGCATCGACGAAACCAATCTGCGCGAACGCATCGCGAAGGCGATGGATGAGATGATGGCGGCGAAAGCCGCCAATATGGGTCCGGAGTTGATGCGGTTCATCGAGCGCAGCTTCCTGATCCAGACGTTGGACGCGGTCTGGAAAGAGCATCTTTACGCTTTGGACCATCTGCGCCAGGGCATCGGCCTGCGCGCCTATGGGCAGCGGGATCCGCTGAACGAATACAAGTCCGAGGCTTTCGCGCTGTTCAACGCGATGCTGGCCGAACTGAAGGAACGGGTCACCGGAATGCTGGCGCGCGTCGAGTTGGCGCCGGAGCGGCCGATGGCGCCCCCGCCGATGATGCGGATGGTGGAAAGCCACGCGGAACCGGAGTCGGCGCTGTCGTCTGAACTCGCGCTCGCCGAACCGGCCGCCGCGCCGAGGGTTGTCTCGCTGGCGCCGAACCGGACGCCGGCGATCGATCCGCACGATGAAAGCACCTGGGCATCGACGCCCCGCAACGCGCCGTGCCCCTGTGGGTCCGGCAAGAAATACAAGCACTGCCATGGGCGGCTGGCCTAACCGCGACGTCCGCGAGGCCTGCAGCTTTACTTGCCAGACTGACGCTGGCCGAAATATCGAGTGATTCTGATCGATGCGCGGGGGCATGGCGAAATTTGCGCCTCGAAGAGCTCGTGCACTGGTCATCGGCCGGGCCTCTGTGCCGATGCACTCGCCGCCGTGCCCGGAACGATCAATGATCAGCCGCCTCGGCCGATGCCAAGGACCCGGTCACGCTAGGCGAACTGCTGGGCGAGGATTGAAGGGTTGCAGATCGGCCGCGGACCCTTTGTTTGGAGTGGCCGATTCACCCGGAATCGCGGGTTTCGAGACTCACGCCTCCCCGGGATCGGACACTCATTATCAGTCAGCCAGCAACAGCCGCCGTATCGCCCGCCCGGCGCGCCGCAGGTCGAAGAGCAGGGTTCGCACGCTGGTCACGCGGACCCTGGTCCGCTGCCGCCACAGATGCACCAGCAGACCGCCTTGCCGTCGCCACGCCAGTTCACGCTGCGCCCGAGCGGTTCGGTGCTGCTCGCGCCACGGGAAATGGCGGGGCTGCTGAACCGCCGTCGGGACGCAGTCGAAAATCAGCGAATAGGCTATCCGATCCTGAGCCGAGACGTTGGGTCCCGCGCCATGTAGCGTTCGCCCGGCGTGGATCACGCAGCCGCCAGCCGGCAGCGGGCACCAGACAGCATCGTTCGGGTCGAAACCACTGATGCACTCCAGCGCATGGATCCTGGGATCGTCCTGTGGAAATCCATGCGGGAGTACCGGTCGCTGGTGCGACCCGGGGATATACGCCATGCAACTGTTGGCCTGATCGACCGGCTGCAGGGCCAGCCAGAAGCTGATCTCCTGATAGTCTAGGCTGGGGTCCTGAAACGCCTCGTCCTGATGCCACGGCGTCGCCTCACCGATATGGGCCGGCTTCATCAGCGAGATATCCGCCTTGAACCGCACCGCGCTACCCAGGATTTGCTCGGCGATGCCGGCCGCGAGTTGGTAGAAGCCGCTGCCGGTCAGGACCGGCGCGAACGAGCGTGGGTGGAGGATCTGCGGAAAGCGACGTGGTTGCGCTCCATCATCGATGCCCATCGCGTCGAACAGCGCGCCTTCCTCGAAGCCGACATTCTTGCCGTGCAATTGTGCGAGGGTTTCCCGCATTGCAGCGATCGTGCTGGCGGGAAGGCCGGTGTCGAACGCCAGGAATCCGTCGTTACGGAATCGTTCTATCATGTCCGGATCGAGCCGTGTCATCACCCTGATCAGCCTATTCGGAAATTGCTTGAGGAAAATTATGACGCTCAAGGCTATCAAACATACGAAGCGTAACGGATTTTTATGAAACGAGTCCAGTGCTGCAGCGGGTTTATCCTATTTTGTTCAGTTAATCGCAGGAAAGATCCCCCTCTTGCCGGTAAAAATCGCGCGATAGGGTGAAACTACTCAGCAAGTCACAACTACAGCGCGAACGCGATACGGCTATACACGGGTGCGATGCCGATCTGCACGTTCCGCTTGCAAGACGCCGCCGGCGATCGGCACCTGGCGTGCGGTGAATCGGCGTTATCCGGGCCATGGGGGCGGCGGACAAGGCAACGGTCCGATCGCGTCGTTCCGCCCGGTCACCCCGTTGCGGACCCCGCGGGTCGTGCCGTGGCTGGGCGGCGTATGACCAGCGGGGAACGCAACAGCAGGAAAAGGGCGATCAGGAAGTTCAGCACGTTCCAGGCCACGCCATTGCCAAACGCGGCCTGGTAGGAGCCCGTCAGGTCGAAAATCACCCCCGATATCCAGCCGCCAAACGCCATGCCCAAGAGGGTCATCATCAGGATGACGCCGAACCGCCCGCCGGCTTGAGAGGCTGGAAAGCTCTCGCGCACGATGATCGCGTAACTCGGCACCAGGCCGCCCTGAAACAGGCCGAACAGGGCGGAAATGACATAGAGCGAGGTCAGCCCATCCATCAACAGATACAACGCCAGGGCGACCATCTGTGCAAACGAGCCAATCAACAGCGTCGCCAGGCCGCCCAGTCGGTCGGCGAGAAACCCGGATCCGATCCGGCTGGCGATGCCGCAGCCCAGCATCAGCGACAGCATCTGGGCGCCGCGGGCCGCGCCGTAGCCTAAGTCGCCGCAGTAAGCGACGATGTGGACCTGCGGCATCGACATCGCCACGCAGCAGGCAAGACCGGCGAGCGATAGTAGCGCCTGCAGCACGGGCGGTGGCAGGTCGATCCGCCGCCGGCGCGCGGCCGGTGTCAGTGCCTCGTCGGCGGCCCCGACCGGGGCGCCGCCGCGCAGCAGCAGAGCCAGCGGCGGCATGGTCAAGAGGCAAAACACACCGACCGCAAGATGCGCGGTACGCCAGCCATGGTTCTGGATCGCGAATTCGATCGCCGTCGGCCACAGCGCGCCGGACACATAGGTGCCAGAAGCGCACAAAGCGACCGCAATCCCCCGGCGTTGTTCGAACCACAGGGAGATGTTGGTCAGCAGCGGTGCGTACGTCGCCGCGGTGCCGAACGTGCCGATCAGCACATAAGCGGCGGAGAACGACCAAAGCCCGGTAGAGAGCGAAGCTAGAATATACCCGCCACCCAGCGCGCCGGCGCCGATCATGAGCGGCGGCACGACCCCCTTCCGGTCGGCAAGCCGCCCCATCATCACCCCGCCGAGGCCAAAGCCGATCATGGTCAGAGTGAATGGCAGCGACGCCGCGCCGCGTTCGGCATGAAAATCGGCCTGAACAGAGGGCAAGGCAACCACGACCGACCACATCCCGACCCCGCCGATCGCGGACGCCAGGACCGAAATGCCGAGGCGGAACCAGGCGTAGGGCGAGTCAATCTCGCGACGCATTGCCGTCATGGCCGCGCCTCTCCAGGTCGCCTGCCGGCGAGCCGCACGTTTCCCGGCGGTCGGCCGACGGGGCATGCTTTTCCTGGCCGTCTGCCGACGGCCTGGCGACACGATGACATGGACGTCCTCGTTCAGGCCTTTTCGAAGTCGATTCGCTCGACCACAGGCAAGCCTTGCAGGAAACGACGCAGGCAATCGAGGGCCAATTCGACCGCGCCCAGCCGGACCCATTCGCGGCCGCCGAGGATGCGCGAGCGCCGGAACGCGACGCCCTCGGCGGTGGCGATGCCGATCCAGATCGTGCCACCGAGGTCCATGCGGTCAGCCCCCTCGTCGAGTTCGATCAGCACCGCCAGCGCGTGAGTGGCGCCGGTATCGGCCCGTGCCGCCTGGGCTACCGCCTCGGTGGTGTCCTGATCAAGGTGTCGCGGAAGCGAGACACCGAACAGGCGATCGAGGTGGCGGGCCACGGTGCCGTGCCGGAAAATCGTTTCGGCGCCAGGCAGGTGCGCAATGCGGGCAGCGATCTGCCCGGCGGTGAACGTCTCCACCAAGGTCAGCGTCGCATCGCTTTCGATCAGCGCAGCCAGGGTGACGCCTTCCAGCGTCTGATCGTCCTCGGCGAAGATGAAGTTGCCCAGGCGCAGCCGCACCGCCTCGGTGACGGGGGTCAGCTTGCGGCGCACGTCGTCCATATCGGTGCCCCGCACGGTCAGTTTGGTTTCCAGCTGCGGGTAATGCGCGCGGAAGCCCAGCTTGACCCCGCCCGCGGGGTCGAGCGCCTCGACCCCGGTCAGCAGTTGATCCACATGCGACTCACCCAGACCGTAGGAATGAAACCGCTTCAACTGGATTGATGCCGGCGCGCCCGCGCGCGCCAGGATGCGGGGGATCACCTGCTGCTCCAGCATGCGGTGCAACTCCCGCGGCACACCTGGGGTAAAGAAGAAGCGCGCCTTGCTGATGTCGATTGCGAAGCCGCACGCGGTGCCGATCGGATTGTCGATCATTTCGGCCGTCGCCGGCAGCATCGCCTGCTTGACGTTGTTCGGCGGCATGGTGCGCATACGGCGGGTGAAGAAAGACTCCATGCGGGTCAGCCATTCCTGGTGCAGGACGAGTTCGACCCCGGCGGCCTGGGCGGCGACTTCCTGCGACAGATCATCGACCGTCGGGCCGAGGCCGCCATTGACGATGACCGCGTCGGCTCGGGCGGCGGCGAGTTGAAAGGCGGCAAGCAGCGAATCCCGGTCGTCGCCCACGGTGGTGCCCCAATGCACCGACAGGCCGACATCTTCCAGCTTCTGCGCCATGTGGGAGAAGTTTGTGTTGGTGATCTTTCCGGTCAGCACTTCGTCGCCGGTGCAGATGATCTCGATGCGCATGCGCGTCCCCTTCGGTGGCAACAGATTAGGGGAAGCGGCGGCGGGGGCAAGCGCAGCTGCTAGTGCCCGATCGCGGCAATCGTGATCGCTTCGCGACTCGGGCTTCACCGCGATCGGACACTGGAGCACTCAGCTCAGCCCCAGCCGAAGCCGACTGGGATTTCCTTGCCGGTCTCCGCATTTGCCAGGGCCGGCAATGGCGCAGGCTGTGCCGCGCCTGCCATCTGCGCATGATCGGTTCCTGGAGTGGCGGCGGGGCCAGCCGGGGTGGAATGCGCCGTGGCAAGAACGCCAGCAAGAAAAACGGCAGTCAATACGAAGCGGAGCATGGCAATTCTCCTGTTACGGCCAAAAAACCGGCCAAATCGCTGGACCGAAGTTAGGCGGCCCGGCTCGCTATCCCTACGAAACGCTTCATACGTCCGCATTCAGGTTCGTCCCGGCGGCGAATCCGTCCTGGGAAAAGACCAAGGCCTGATCTCAAATGGCTCGTCCTGCCGTCTGGACAGAACAAGACTCAGAAGGCAATGTTTCGCAGCTAAGGGGCGGGAATGAGCATCGCGGACTGGCTGCAAGGGCGTGGCCTGGAGCGATACAAGGCGGCATTTCGCGAGAATGACGTCCGACGGCGAACTGTTGCCCAATCTGACAGCCGACGATCCTAGGGATCCTGGTGTTACCTCAGTGGGCCACCGTCGTCGCTTGCCGGAAGCGATCGTTGTGCTGAAGGACAACGCGACGCCGTCGCAGTTGGACGATCGGAGGTAGTCAAAATCCGCGGTCGCGCCGGTGGATGCCCCGCTCCCCGAAGATGCGGGTTCGCGCGGTGGGGAACGCCGCCAGCTCAGTGTGATGTTCTGCGACCTTCTGGGTTCGACGGCGCTGAGTGAGAAGCTCGACCCGGAAGAGTTGGCAGCCTCCTGCACGCGTATCGAATCCTGTGCGGCGATGTTATCGCGCGCCACGACTGATTCGTCACCCGCTATGTCGGCGATGGCATCCTGGCCTATTTCGGCTGGCCCACCGCGCACGAGGAGGACGCCGAACGCGCGTCGCGGGCGGCGTTGGAGATCGTTCAGACGGTCAAGCGGGCGTCGTCAATCGAGAACCTCTCGGTCCGTATCGGTATCGCCACCGGCCCTGTCGTCGTCGGGGAACCGGCTGGCGTGGGGGATCAGTCAACCCTGGCGGTGGGCAGCACGTCCAATCTGGGCCGCGCGTCTGCAAGGGCTGGCCGCTGCCGACCAGATTGTCATCGCCGCCTCGACCCGTCGACTGGTCGGCAGTGCGTTTGACCTAACCGATCTTGGTGAGCATGACCTAAAGGGGGTCGCGGAACCCATTCACGCCTGGCGGGTCGAGCGTGCATTGACGACGGAGAGCCGCTTCGATGCCAACCCCGGCGGCAGCGCCTTGGCGCGACTGGTGGGTCGCGACGAGGAACTGGGTCTGCTGCTTCGCCGCTCGTCGCAGGCGAAGGACGTCGAAGGCCAGGTGGTGCTGCTGTCGGGTGAACCGGGGATCGGCGCGACTGGCATCCGCTACTGGAATTCTGCGCCATCGTCGGCACCTGGATCATCGATGAAGACGGGATTTACGATCCGCGATCAAGCAATGATCAAATGGTGCTTGGCCTGAAGGGGGCATTCAGCGTGATGGAATCCTCGTCGATTCGTCAGCGCGCCTTTGAGGCCAAGTTGGAGAAGGCGGGGCGGGGGGAATTATTTGCTCTTATCGCGGTCGGTTATGTGTTGGGCGCGAGTGGTCGTCTGGAGA
>DASYBP010000237.1:0-10953 GCA_036500715.1 Rhodopila sp. | reverse complement strand
GGTCAGGGTGAGGCCGCCAAGCTGGAACGCGCCGCTCATCCAGCCGGGTGTGTCCACCTGTTGATTGTTGGCGCCGAAAATCGACCGCACCACCTGCTGCAGGACGAGGGAGAGGCCCCAGGTGGCAAGCAGCGTCTCGAGGGGGCGCCCGTAGAGCCAGCGGATCAGGCTGCGCTCGACCGCGACGCCGACCAGGCCGGAGGTCAGAAACGCCATCGGCACCGCGATCAGCAGGCTGATGCCGTAGAGCGCCGGCAGATAGGCATGCATCAGTTGCTGGACGACGAAGGTGACGTAGGCGCCGATCATGACCATCTCGCCATGGGCCATGTTGATCACGCCCATGACGCCGAAGGTGATCGCCAGGCCGGCGGCGGCCAGCAGCAAAACCGAACCGAGGCTGATGCCGTAGTAGACGCTCTGGGCCAGGCTCCAGATCTGCAGGATGCGGTCGATCGAGGCCACCGCGAGCGCGGCGGCGTCCGCCACCGGTCCGGTCTGGCCCGCCAGTGTCGACAGCACGCTGCGCGCGTCCTGGTCGCCGCGGGCGCGCAAGGTCGCAACCGCTGCGAGCTTGTCCGCCTGGCTGGCGTCCGGGGCGTACAGCACCGCCGCGGCCTGGGCCTGCTGCATACGGGTCTTCACCTCGGCGTTGGTTTCCTTGGCCAACGCCTGGGCGAGCGCTGGCAACGCGGCCGGGTCGTGTGAGGTAAATACCGCGTCGGCGGCCTGCAGCCGGGTCGGCGCATCTGGCGCGAAAAGCTGCAACCCGCCCAGGGCGGCGTCGATGGCGCTGCGGACCGCGTTGTTGACGCGAACTGGCTTAACATCGTCGTCGGTCACGTCGGGCGCCGGGCCTCCTGTCCGCGCGTCGACATATTTGCCGTCCGGCTGCTGAATGAACAGCGTGTGCTCGTCGTTGGCGTAGAGGGTGCCGTCATGGAGGGCGCTGATCACCACGGCCGCACGTGGGTCACCCGAGACAGCGAGCTGTTCGATACCCTGTCGGACCGAGTCAAAGCTTGCCGGAGAGATCGCGAAGGCTGATGCCGAAAGTGCTTCGTAAGGGTCGCCGGCAGCTTGGGCCCGCGACGCTGGAAGCACCAGAATCATAAGCAACAGCACTGCGATCAGCCGATGCATCACGCGCCCTTCACCGAAAACAGGAAAAGGGGGGCGGCCGGGAGGAACAGCCGCCCCCGCTTTGGCAATCAGGCGATCATGCCTTCTTGCCAGCGGTGCACGTGCCGGTCTTCACGTTGAACGCACCGCATTTCAAGGGCGACCGCCAGTCGCCGATCAGGTCTTTGGTGTCTTCGACATACGGTGACCATTCCTGGGCAACGACCAGGCCGGGAGTCTCCGAGACGACGTTGAACTGGCCGTCGGGCTGGATCTCGCCGATCAGCACCGGCTTGGTGATGTGATGATTGGGCATCAGCGCCGAATAGCCACCGGAGAGGTTCGGCACCGACACGCCGAGCAGGGCATCGATGACCGCGTCCGGCTCGATGGTGCCGGCCTTCTCGACGCCCTTCACCCACATGTTAAAGCCGATGTAGTGGGCTTCCATCGGATCGTTGGTGGTACGCTTGGGGTTCTTGGTGAACGCCTTCCACTCTTTGATGAAGGCCTTGTTCTCCTTGGTGTCGACGCTCTCGAAGTAGTTCCAGGCGGCGAGGTGGCCGAGCAACGGCTTGGTATCGACGCCGGCGAGTTCTTCCTCGCCGACGCTGAAGGCGACCACCGGGATATCGGTCGCCTTGATGCCCTGGTTCCCAAGCTCCTTGTAGAACGGCACATTGGCATCGCCGTTGATTGTGGACACCACGGCGGTCTTCTTGCCGGCCGAACCGAACTTCTTGATCGACGACACGATGTTCTGCCAGTCGGAGTGGCCGAACGGTGTGTAGTTGATCATGATGTCGTCCGGCGAGACGCCCTTCAACTTCAAGTAGGCTTCCAGGATCTGGTTGGTGGTGCGCGGGTAGACGTAGTCGGTGCCGGCCAGCACCCAACGCTTCACCTTGCTTTCCTGCATCAGGTAGTCAACCGCCGGGATCGCCTGCTGGTTCGGCGCCGCGCCGGTGTAGAATACGTTCCGGCTGCATTCTTGGCCCTCGTATTGCACCGGGTAGAACAGGATCCCGTTGAGTTCCTCAAACACCGGTAGAACGGATTTTCGGGACACCGAGGTCCAGCAGCCGAATACCGCGGCGCATTTGTCGACCGAGATCAACTGACGGGCCTTTTCGGCGAACAACGGCCAGTTGGACGCCGGGTCGACGACGACAGCCTCCAGCTTGCGGCCGAGCAGGCCGCCCTTCTTGTTCTGTTGCTCGATCAGCATGAGCATGACGTCCTTCAGCGTGGTTTCGCTGATCGCCATGGTGCCGGACAGGGAATGCAGGATGCCGACCTTGATGGTGCCGCCGGTCGCCTGGGCCTCCGCCGGGGACGTTGCGGCCTTGACGGCGCCGACGGCGGCGAGCGTCGCGGCGGCCACGCCGAGGCGGCCGAGACCCCGCCGCGAAAGATTGGGGCGCGAGAGCATGGGTTCGTCCAGTGACATCGGTGGCTTTCCTGTGCCTGTTGTTGTTTCGGTTTCCCCGCTTAACGGAGGCGTGAAGAGTAAGTGCAACCGATGTGCCAACGAGGCGGTCGCTGCAATCGCAGTTTGCTGAGCATCCCGGGGAGATCCGGCGATTAATATTGCCCATTTGCCTATAAAACCGCCACGGGCCGCCCAAAGCCGCGGATTTAGCGTGCCTTAATTTTGCGCTTTTGACTGTTCCCCTGGGGTTTGGCGCCCGTGGGCTTAGCGCGGTGTCCCGGCGCCCCGCCAAGTTCGCTTCCCGCCCCGGTGGCGCCTTTGTAGAGTGCCAGGTCCGGCGGGCGCGGAGCAGCCGGCCGATCGGCACACTGACCATAAACGACCTCCTCAGGCGGCAGCCACGGGCGTCACGCTATGCTGCCAAGCAACGAGCTTAGCCGCGGATAGCGCCTCGATCTCGATCCGGATCGCTTCCCGTCTGTTGGATTGGGCCGCTACGGCCATCACGTGCGCCGGGGTGGGATATGTCTGCGTGAGCCACCAATGCCCTGCGCAAGCCGGCGGCCGAACGGCGAACCGGGGCGGATCGAGCGTGAACCCGACATCGCCGAAACGCTGGTGAAGACCGAGACCGGTTGCCTTGGTTACAGCCTCTTTGAGCGTCCAGAGTTTGACGGCGGCAACGCCTCTCGCTTCGGATGCGAGTGTACGCAAGGCTCCAGCCTCGGCCCCTGTCAGCCAATCGTCGTTCGAAGTCAGAAGTCGGGCGGCTTCGCAGTTTTCCACGTCCACACCGACCTCAACTCCAACACTGAGCGCACACGCAGCGAGACCGCTCGTATGGGACAGGCTGAGGGAAACGGGGTAACTGGTTCGGCCGCGGCGCAAATGGCTGCGTCCAAAATGGCCGGCCACGAACTCCCAATCCCGTGGCGGCCGAGAAAGCAAGGCAGAAAGCATGACCCGCGTGAGCGCATGGGCGCAAACGAAGGCGTTCTGATCTTGCACGAAACGGAACCTTTTGGCCTGAGTGAGCTCCTCGGCGCTGATCAACATTCCCAATCGATCGATAGCCTCGAAGCCTTCGCTGCTGCATGGGGTTACCCATGCAAGGGCGAGTCGGCCCTTGCGCCATTCCTCCGCTCGGCCTCCGTCCCCGGTGAGCATTCTTGCGACCAACTGATTGACCTGGGGTACGTCAGGAACGACTCGACGCGCGGACGCGTTCTTAAAAGTGCGATTCAGCAAAGACACGATTTCGGGATTAGACATCGATATTTTGCGGTGTCCGTCACCCGATGATGGCTGTGCCCCAGCATACTGCTGAACCTGGGTGTGCCCACGTCCGCGCTATCTTCAGTTATTTGTCGAAGACGCTCAGGTGGTCAGGCCGACCATCTGGTCAAACGGCGGTTTGATCTTCTTTGAGGTCATAGCGTTCTCGCTCCGTGCGGCACCAGACTTCAACGTTTACTGAGCGACTAAAAGGCCCTGGACCACAGCGAAGACACGGAGATGCCGAAGTAACGCAGAGCCGGAAGTTTGGCGATCCGCGAATTGGGGGGCTCGCGGCCAGTGAGCGATCAAGACGCGGTTGCGGCCGAAGTAAAAGGTGTCGCTATTTATGCAAAGCCGGTCGTCAATTGTTCGGATCTTCGTGGATTGCCTGGTGGTGAGGATCGGTTCGGCCACCCAAACGGCCGCTATCACCTCGCTTCGCCATCGGGCGGGTCCTACCGGCAGCGTCGTTTGCAAGCCGGCCGCGAACACGCCGACTTGTGGGTTGAGAATGGCAACGGCCCGATGGGAAGCACGTTTTCTTAGTTAGGAGACACGAAGGTTAGACAGATGGATGATCTGCAGAGCGTTCCGTTCACGGACAGTGGAGTGCGGGCTGCCGCCTATCTTCCTGATCCCGCCGTCATCGCGAACTCGGCGTTGACCGGCTTCATGCGTTTCTGCGAAGAACGGACCGGGCTCCGCTTCCTTGACCAGACCGGTTTCCATCGTTTTTCGGTCGCGGACTTTGAAACCTTTTGGCGCCTTTTCCTTGGTTGGTCCGAGCTGCGCATTGACGGCCCTACCGAGCCTTGCTGCGAGGGTCGCGAGATTGAGCAGGCGCGATTTCTCCCTAACGTGCGACTCAGCTACGTCGAGAACCTGCTGTCCGAAGCCGGTCCGGCAGACGATGCGCGACCCGCGCTCACTGCCATTCACGATGACGGCAGGCCACCGGATCGGCTTACCCGTGGCGAGCTTCGAAGCGCTGTCTGCCATGCGTCGGCTCGGCTGCGAGCGCTCGGGCTGGAGCCCGGCGAGCGTGTGGTCGCCATCATCCGCAACGACAGCGAGGCAGTGATCGTCGCACTTGCAGCGACCATGCTGGGTGCGATCTTTGTCGCCGCCGATCCGGCTATGGGTACATCAGCGATGCTCAGTCGCTTTGCACAGCTTGATCCGGCGTTGCTGATTTACGTGGCAGGTGCCGATGCGCGGCCGCGGGAACGCGCCGGCGAACTCGCGCGCCGCTTGCCTACGCTTCGAGCCGCCCTGGCACTGGGCGACGGGGGCCAGTCCCGGCTGGGGGATGTGCCTTCGTATCCGCTGTTTCGGGCGCTATTGCCGCCGGTTGAGTCATTCCCACGCTTCCCCTTCAATCATCCGCTTTTCATCCTCTTCTCGTCCGGCACCACGGGACGGCCCAAGTGCATCGTCCATGGGGCCGGGGGCACTCTTTTGGAGCACGTGAAGGAGCATCGGCTGCACGTTGACCTACGGCCAGGCGAAAAGCTGTTCTTCCATACCTCGTGCGGCTGGATGATGTGGAATTGGCAGCTTTCGGCGCTCGCCTGCGGTGTCGAGATCGTGCTGTTCGACGGAGCGGTGAACTCTCCCAGCACCCTTTGGGATATCGTTTGCAACGAAAGCGTTAACGTCTTCGGCACCAGCCCCGCCTACCTCAAGCTGTGCCAAAACCTGGGCTTCCGAGCAAATCGGGAGCTTCCCGCGCTGCGCGCGGTCCTCTCGACGGGCTCGATCCTCTACGACGAGCAGTTCGACTGGGTGGAGGCCAACGTGAAGCGGGTCCCCGTGCAATCGATCTCTGGCGGCACTGACATTATCGGCTGCTTCGTGTTGGGAAGCCCCAACCTTCCGGTGTGGCGCGGCGAAGCCCAGTGCCGCAGCCTAGGGCTCGATGTGCGGGCGATATGCCGGCCGGGCAGCACATATGGCGAGCTGGTGTGCGGTAATCCGTTCCCGTCGAGGCCCCTGGGCTTTTGGGGCGATCTGGACGGAACCCGCTTTCATTCCGCCTACTTCAGCCAGAATCCGGGGTTCTGGACACACGGCGACTTCATTTCCTTCACCCCCCAAGGCACCGCCCGGTTGCACGGTCGCTCCGACGGGGTCATCAATGTCCGCGGCATCAGGATCGGGCCGGCTGAGATCTACGCTGCTTTGCAGACCCTTCCCGAGATCAGCGAGGCGATGGCTGTCGAGCAGCGCGCGGCGTCGGAGCCCGGGGGAACGCGGCTGGTCCTTCTACTCGTGCTGCAGACGGGACATGTTCTCCACCCGGACCTGGCGCTGCGCGTCCGCAAGGTGATCGGGCGTGACTGCTCGCCAGCACACGTGCCTGCGGTGATCGCAGACGTTCCGGCGTTGCCGATCACACACAGCGGCAAGCGTTCTGAAAGCGCCGCCCGCGCGGCGGTGAACGGGGACGCCGTGCTGAACGAAGAGGCGCTGGCAAATCCCCGATGCCTCGACGCGATCGCGGGGCATCCGGCGCTGTGCCCGTCCGCGCCACCGACGACGCGAGACGGCGGGAACATCACGGTCGAGGGACAGTTGCAAGCTATTTGGGAATTGGCGTTCGGTATTGCTCCTATCTCGACCTACGACGATTTTTTTGAGTTGGGCGGTCATTCCGCCG
The DNA here is from genome assembly GCA_036500715.1 of Rhodopila sp. Taxonomy (GTDB): domain Bacteria; phylum Pseudomonadota; class Alphaproteobacteria; order Acetobacterales; family Acetobacteraceae; genus Rhodopila. Next base: position 4,462 of record DASYBP010000237.1, on the reverse strand, counting down.
TCGCGATGGCGATCTTCGCCGGCATTCGGGAGCGGCTGGGCCGTAGTTTGCCCATCGCGACCATATTTCGCGCTCCTACGATTGCGTCGCTCGCGACGGTGTTGCGTCTCGAGGGCGGGGATCGCTTCACCTGCCTGGTTCCGGCCCTGAGAGGCGAGGGTCGTTCGTTATTTCTCGTTCATGGCCTGTCCGGGACAGTGTTGGAATTGACGAGCCTGTTGCAGGGGTTGCGCTGCGGCCGGCCGGTGAGCGTGCTGCAGGCAAAGGGTCTCGACCCGGCCGCGATGCCTGATCTCAGCGTTGAAGCGATGGCAGCACATTATCTTCACGAGGTTCGCGCGTTTCAGCCCAGCGGGCCTTACGCTTTGTGCGGGTTCTCGTTTGGCGGGCTCATTGCCTATGAGATGGCGGGCAGACTTGTGGCCGAGGGTCAAGCCGTCGAATTGCTTGCGTTGATCGATACGGATATCTATCCGCGGCACATTTCGTGGGCTGAATGGTGGGCCTACTGCGGACACAAATTTTCGCTTCTGCGCCAAAATTTGGCCTCCAGCCCTTGGCGCGCGCTCGCCGCCGAGGTCAAGGGAATAGGCAACGCCATCGTGCTGAGACTGGGGCTTGGGCCGCGTTGGGAGAATCCTGGGCTGGCCCAGCTACCACCCGTGCTGCGGCGTGTCCGCCGGGCTTGCGAGCAGGCGTTTGCCGATTATCGGCCTCAGCCATATCCGGGCCTGGTCACTTACTTCCGCGCGTCAGAGCGAAACCCGCGGATGTGCGACCCATTAGGGGTCTGGCAGCGGTCAGCCCGCCTTGAGGTGATAACGTTCGATGCCAGCCATCTCGAACTCGTGCGGCCGCCTCATGCCGCCGATCTGGCCGCGGCTCTTGACGTTCGGCTCATCGCGGCTGGTCCCTTCCTGGCCGCCGTTGGGAACGCGGCGTTGTCCGATCGGCGGGGAGCTGCACGATCCGGCCCCTACCGCCCTGTTTCCCCCGGATATGCAGGCTGACCGCCGATTGTCGACAAGATGTTCGATGCCGACGAACGGGTTATTAAGCCCGCTACCCTTGCCGCTGAACTAGTGTTGTGGTTCAGACGTCCGCCATACTGTGGATCTTCTCCGGCGCGGACTTCGGAACCATAAACCACACTAGCAACGATGCCTCGCCAGCGTCCCAATCAATTCGAAAGTCCGTATAGCGACTGCTCCACATCAAGATGGACTTTCGAATCAGACTAGCGTGGTTTGGCTCAACTGGCGACAGGCGGTAGTGTCCGGGTCAGCTCGCTACGAGGGGAAACCGATGGCTCTGATCATTATCGCCGACAATCCATTGAATGAGATCAACATCGCCAAGGAGTTGCTGCCACCAAGCCTGGATGCGGTCGTGGCTCGGCATGGTTCGCCGGAATTCCGCGCCGCGTTGGGCGATGCGGTTTGCCTGGTCGGGTTCGGCGAAGGAACCATGGATGACGCGTTCTATGCGTCCGCGCCGAACCTCAGGCTGGTGCAATTGCTCTCGGCCGGCTACGACCGCTGCGACATCGAGGCGGCGCGCCGCGCCGGCGTGCCGATCTGCAATAATGGCGGCGCCAACTCCACCGCGGTGTCGGAGCATGCGATCCTGCTGATGCTGGCGGTCTGCCGGCGGATCGTGTGGCAGCATGGTAATGTGGTTGCCGGACGCTGGCGCGGGAACGCGGTTCAGGACGTGCAGCTATTTGAGCTGAAAGGCCGGACGCTGGGTATCGTCGGGCTGGGATCGATCGGCAAAAAGACCGCGCGGCTGGCGCAGGCGTTCGGGATGACGGTGCATTATTATGATACCGCGCGGCTGACCGAGGAACGGGCTGATGACCTTGGCGTCCGGTTTGCGTTGTTCGAGGAATTGCTGCGGACCTCTGACATCGTCTCGTTGCATGTGCCACTCAGCAAGGCGACTCGTCATATGATGGGCGCGGCGCAGTTGCGGTTGATGAGGCCGAGTGCCTATCTGATCAACACGTGCCGCGGCCCGGTGGTGGACGAGCCAGCACTGATCGAGGCGCTGCGGCAGGGCACCATCGCGGGAGCCGGTCTCGACGTATTCGACCAGGAGCCGCCGGCGCCGAACAATCCGTTGTTTGCCTTGCCAAACGTCGTGCTGACGGCGCACTTCGCCGGACCCACGCACGAGAATCAGTATACCCGGTTTCGCAACGCGTTCGACAACTGTCAGCGGGTGATCCGCGGCGACAAGCCGCTGTGGGTCATTCCCGAACTGGCAGGCTGAGTTCGGCCTCGGTTGGCCGTGTTTCGGGCATCAGCAGCCAGACCATTGCAAAAGCCAGTGCGCCGATCCCGGCAAGGGCGAGGAAGGCGGCCTCCATGCCGGCCGAGTCGGCGATGCCGCCGGAGATCGTCGTGCTGGCCGCGGCGCCGAGATAGAGCGCGAGGCCCAGGATTCCCATACACAGATTGAAGTGCGAGGTGCCGAGGGTCAGATCGGCGGAAAGCAGCGGGAGAAGGACGCCGAACACCGCCGCGCTGAGGCCGCTGACCGCTTGGCCCGCGATTAGGAGCCACGATCCAGGCAGGACCGCCAGCAGCAATCCGCGCACCGGCAAGGCTCCCCAGCCCAGGAGCATGAGACGCTTGCGCCCGATTTTCGCGGCGGTGCGTCCGACCCACGGCGACAGCAGCGCCACGAACACCTGCGGCACCACGATGCAGGCGGCGATGATGATGTTGGCGAAATGTCCGGCGCGCATGGTGACCGCGGCGCCCGCGAGCGGCAGCATGGCGGCGTTCGACAGATGGAACAGCATCACGCAGATCGCGAAGATCAGCAGGCGACGATCGGACAGGAGACGCTTGAGGCCAGACATATCCAAAGCGCGGCTGGTGGTCTGCGCCCGCGCGTGGGGACCCGCCCCAACCGCCCAAAGCGCCACCAGGGCGGGGACGCACAAGGCTGCGGTCAGCACGAAAACGAATCGGGACGAGAAGTATGCACCCGTCGCACCCATGATGGCGGCGGCGAGGCCATTGCCGATCGAGGCAAAGCGAGCATTGCGCCCCAGGCGCTCGCCCAGGGCAGCGTGACCGGCGAGATGTAGGCTGATAGCGGCGATGGCGGGGGTAAGCACGCAACTGGCGAACCCGTGCAAGATCTGCGCGACAAGCACCGGCAGTTGCGCCGGCAGGATGGCCAGCAGCAGGGCGGCAGTGATGATGCAGATCAACGCCCCTGACGCGGCGACCCGCTTGTTGCGTATCGAGTCGACCAGTACCCCCGCCGGCAACTGGCTGATCAGCGAGGTCATGGTGCCGAGGGTCAGGGCGAAGCCGATCTCAATCTGGGTCCATTTGTGTGACGTCAGGTAAACCGCGACAAACGGACCGAATCCGGTCTGCACATCGGCGACGAAAAAATTGACCAGATCGAGCGCCCGCTGACCCCCGGGGCGAAAAAAACGTTGCATCATAGACTCAAGGCGAGGTCGCGTTGTTGTCGGGCGGCGTGACGACCGAGGCGGCCTTGTTTGGATTGCGGAACTCGGGCGCGGCCTTGATCTGATCGGGCGTCATGTCCAACGTGACCTTGTGGTTGGCATCGGCCGGATTGAAGCGCAGCGCGCTCCAGTGCACGGCGATCTTGCGGTTACCCACGCCCATAAAGCCGCCGAAGTCGATGACGGCGGCTTGCGGTTGTCCGTTGGCGTCCACCAGTACATCGACCAGACGACCGATGTCCTTGCCGTCGGGATCGGTGACGCGCTGGCCCAGGATCGCTTCGGCATCCTCCGGCGCGACGGACTGGACGGCGCTCTGCGGCGGGGCGGGGGCAGGATTTGGCTGCGGCGCGTCATCCGCGCGGGCAACTGAACCGGCCAGCATGACGGCCACTGTCCCTCCAACCAAAGTTGATCGTCGCATTCTGAGAGCCCTCGAAGCCGGGGCCCGGGTTCGGCCCCCGGGCGGGGACGATCAAGCCAGCGGCAGCGCCGCCCGTATCACGTTGGGTTGGGCGTTGGAACCGCTTTTGGGCGCCGGGCAAAATTGCATGATGCTAGCACGATTCCGGCCGCGATCATTGCGATACCGAAGGCGTGATAGAGCTGAAACTGCTCGTGCAGGAACAGCACCGCGAGGACGCTGCCGAACAGCGGCATCAGGTGCATCGACTGGCCGGCTGGGCCGGCGCCGGCCAACTCCACACCGCGGTTGAAGAACAGGTAGGCGACGAAGGAGGGCAGCACGGCGGTGTAGGCGATGGCGAGGTACACCGGCACGCCGCCGTCGATTCGCCCGCCGGCGGCGAACTCCACGATCATGAGGGGCAGTATCATCACCGAGCCGAGGCCCATGGCGGCGACGAGGAAACTGAGCGGGTGCACGGCGGGCCGGTGGCGCAGGATCACGCAGTAGAAGCCGTAGATCAGTAGCGCCAGCAGGACCCAAAGGTCTCCCGCGTTCAG